>VAYC01000389.1 GCA_005885025.1 Actinomycetota bacterium
GCGATCGGGTGGAGGTGGAGGTCCGCGACTCGGGGACGTTCAAGAGGACGATGCCCAGCGCCGCCCCCGATCAGCTCTCCGGTCGCGGCTTCCTCTTGATGATGTCGGTGATGGATCAGATCAGCATCGACTGCGGCACCGACCAGAGGCCCGGGACCGTGGTGAGGATGGTCAAGCGCCGCAGCAGCGAGCTCCGGTCTCGAAGCGGTTCCAAGCGCGACGCCCACCGGGTCGCTTCCCAGGCTGAGCGGGTAGCTTCCTGACGAATCCGCGACGAGGCTATTCGACGATCGAGAGACCCGGGAGCTCCTCCGCCCTGATCAACTTCAGGACGTTCAGGACCAGTGACCCGGGCCGGTACAGGACCAGGTGTCCCCGTCCCGCGATCTCCTTGGCCGCCCTGAGGAGCATCTGGATGCCCGTGCTGTCCATGAACGTGATCCCCTCCATGTCCAGCGTCAGGTCTCCCCCTGCCCGAAGTGCCGGGCGCAGGAGGTCACCCAGGACCGAGGCGTTCGACATGTCGACTTCGCCCGCAAGGCGAAAGCCGTGGGGCGAGGTGGTGGGCTCGGCTCGGAACTGCGGCGGGCCGGTCACGCTGGCCGGGACCATACGTCCCCCTCGACGTGCAGTGCAAGGAGAACCGTGACGTTCCGACCTTGCGGTCGATTGAGCGTGACCCCTGGCTGAGGGGGTATACCTCGTTCATGCCCGTTTTGGCCGTACCCGGAGGGAACGAGACGGTGGAGCATTTCAAGCTCCCCACACGAACCAACGCGCCGCGGATGGGGAGGCACTCGGTCCGGCGAGCGCTCGAAGGTTCTCCCGAGGAGGTCGTCGACCGGATCGAGCTCCTGGTGAGCGAGCTGGTCACGAACAGCGTGACCCACGCCGACCTGGACCCGGGCCAGGAAGTCGAGCTGACCCTGGCCGTGCAGCCAGGTGCCATCCGGATCGAAGTGGCCGACCCAGGGAAGCCCTTCCGCTGGACCGCCGGGGACGGGCGAGGCGAGGAAGGCCGGTGGGGCCTCCTGCTCACCGACAAACTTGCGGACCGATGGGGCGTGGTCCAGCAGCAACGTGGCAAGACCGTCTGGTTCGAGGTGGACGTCTAGCGGCTGGAAGCTGAGTCGGGCGAGGCCGCTGACTCCTTCACCCTGAGCACCAGGATGGCGAAGTCGTCCCTGGGCGATTCGGGGCCGAACTCCACCACCGAATGCTCGATCGACTCGGCGATCTCCGAGGCGGACAGCCCGGCGCACCGGGAGAGGACGTCCGTCAGGCGCTCCGGTCCAGAACGGTCGGGGTTGCGAGCCTCCTCGATCACTCCATCCGTGAACATCACCATGGTATCGCCGGCCTTCAGGTCAACGACGTGATCGGTCAGCTCCACGTCGGGGAGGACACCCAGCAACATGCTCGATCGACCCGCGGTCTCGATCTCGCCGCTGGCGCGCAGGATGAGCGGAAGCGGATGTCCTCCCGAGCACATGGTGAGCCTGGCCGAGCCCGACCCGGCCCGCATCCGGACGCAGCACACGGTGCAAAAGCGATCGTCCGATAGCACCTGGAGGATCGACTCGTTGAGCATCGCCAGCATGGTGCTCGGCCGAACGTCGTGCAGCGAGACGGCGCGCAGGGTGTGCCGGGCCAGCCCGGTCACCGCCGCGGCTTCCGGCCCCTTCCCGCACACGTCGCCGATGGTGAAGAGCCAGCCGCCTTCGGCCGTCTCGAAGATGTCGTAGAAGTCTCCGCCGACCTCGATCCCCTCACCGGCTGCGCGGTACCGGGTGGCCACGTCGATCCCTGGGATCTGGGGAAGGGATGGGGGGAGGAGGCTTTGCTGCAGCGTGTGTGCGATGTGCCGCTGCCGTTCGTACAGCCGGGCGTTGTCCACGACCAGCGCGGCGCGGCGGGCCAGCTCTTCCGCCAATGCCCGGTCCTCGTCGCCATACGTCCGGCCGGAGGAGGTGGTGACGAAGGTGATCGTTCCGAGGGCACGAAGCCGCGCCGTCAGGGGGAGGATCATGAGGGAGGATGCCCCCATGGAGCGCAGCAGGGCCAGGGCACGATGAGAGGCTGACCGCTCTGAAGGACCGCCAGGGCCGGATCGGGTCTGGTTGGATCGAGAGGGAACCGCCCCAGCGACTGGGCCCCTGCGGACTGAATCGGATCGGCATGCCGGGTGGTCACGCGTCGGAGGGTCCCATCATCCTCCACAACGTCGATCAGGCAGACGTCCGCCAGGGCCGGCACGGCCAGCCGCGCCACGCGCTCCAGGGTCGCCTCGTAATCGGGCACCGCAGCCGAGAGGCTGGCCGTGGCCTCCGAGAGGAACTCCATGCGCCTTTGCGCGCGCTCCGATTGGACGCGAGCGTCCTGTTCGGCGCGGTAGAGCTGCGCGTTGTCCACGGCCACCGCGGCCCTGCGCCCGAGGTCTTGTGCCAGCACGAGGTCGTCCCGGCCGAAGCGCCGGCCCGACTCCCCGGTGACCAGCGAGATCGCTCCCAGGACCCGGCCCCTGGCCGCCATCGGCACCACGATGTGCGAGCGGATCCCCAGCTCGCGCAACATCTCCAGGTGGCGCGCATCCCGGGCCCGCCCCGCGAGTTCCTCTTCGGTGACCTCCTCGGCCAGCAACGGTCTGCCCGAGCGGAGGACCTTCCACACGGGGTGTTCGGTCTCGGGGTCAGGGGGATACCGATCCCGGAGCTCTCGGGCCAGCCGCTCCTTGGCCTGATCGCGATGGGCCACGGCCATCTGCCGGATGGAGCCGTCGTCGGCGAGCAGATCGACCAGGCACCAATCCGCCAGCCGGGGTACGGCGAGCCGTGCGATGCGCCGGAGGGTGACCTCGTAGTCAAGGGACGACGTGAGCACTTCGCTGGCCTCTGCCAGGAACGCCACGCGGAACCGGGCGACCTCGGAGGCGGACCTGGCTCGCCGTTCCGCCTCGTACAGTCGGGCCCGTTCGAGGGCAAGGGCAGACTGCCGAGCCATGGAAAGCATGAACTGAATCTCCGCTTCGTCGAACTTCCTGGGCCCGGCGAAGCGGAACACCATCCCTCCGAGGGCGTGCCCCTCGATCAGCATGGGGACGGCGGCCAGCCCATGGTCGGGCAGATCCAGCGTCGCCACGAGGTCCGGATAGCGTCGTTCCCGGTCCGCCATCGACTCGATGATGACCGGCCTTCCCATTCGGACCGCGTCGGAGAGCGGGAGCCGCGAGGCGATCGGGAACCGGGCCCATCTCGCCAGCATGTCCTGCGGATAGTTGATCGCCCGGGCAATCTCCAGCATCTC
>VAYC01000384.1 GCA_005885025.1 Actinomycetota bacterium
AGCAAGGACCACCGCTTTGATGAAGATCCTGCCCGCCATCTCGGCATCCCGCCGTCTGGTCGGTACCTCGACGGCAGGAGTAACCGGAGAAGACCCCCGGTCATCGGTCATCGTCCGCGTCGTGACGGAGATCTGGTTTTCGGCCAACCCGGTCGCCTGGAGAGCGGCCGCTGCTTCCTCGGCGATCGGCAGGGTGGAAAACACTGCCATCACGTTGTACGTGGCGAACCCCACTTCATCGGAGGGAAGCTCCCGAGCCCATTCCCCTCGGTCTGCGTTAGACGCCACGATGGATCGCCTCCTCGGTCTGCTGGTACCCGAACCGGGCGCGAAGGAAACTCCGAAGTGCTGCGTACATTCTGCCGATGCTTCACCTGGGTATCTCCGAAGCTCTCAGGAGGCAAGGGGTGAGCCGTCTCGGCTTAGGTCGTCTACACCATCGTGTGGTCTGGCCATGCGGCAACCCTTGTTTTGACTCTCCCCTCGCGGGAAGGATGAAAGTGATCCCGGAAAAGGAGGGCACCATGCCGCAGAAAGCGTGGAGCGCGAAGCGAGAGCGTCAGTACAAGCACATCAAGCAAGGCCTCCGCAAGCGAGGCCGTAGTGAGGACACCGCCGAAGAGATCGCAGCCCGGACCGTGAACAAAGAGCGGGCACGCTCCGGCGAGGCCAAGGAGCGGTCCCGGACCTCGGTACGGGACATCTCTTCCGGCCGAAGGGGCGGGCTCAGGTCGCACCGCGGCCCCGGCGGGCGCACCCGCGACCAGCTCTACGAGGAAGCGAAGGACCTCGGCATCAAGGGCCGGTCGAAGATGAAGAAGTCACAGCTCCAGGCAGCGGTCAACCGCAAGTCCGGCCGCAGATCCGCCTGACCGAGAAACGTACCGGCCTTATTTCGGAGCCGGGGCGCCCGACAGCGCCACGGCTGCCGCGATGTGTGAGAGGTGCGTGAGGGCCTGCGGGAAGTTCCCCAGCATCTCTCCCGAAGCCGGGTCGAACTCTTCCGAAAACAGTCCCAGATCGTTCCCGGTCGACACGGCCCGGTCGAACACCTCCCTGGCTTCCTCCGCCCGGCCCTGGTGGACGAGGCACTCCACCAGCCAGAACGAGCACGGGAGGAACACGCCCTCGGTCTCGGCTCCCTTCGGAGGCCGGCGGAACCGACGGAGGAGTCCCTCGTCGCTCAATTCGTCCCGGATGGCGTCGGTGGTCCGAACCATCCGCTCATCGTCGTAGTCGACGAACCCGACCGACGGGACCAGCAGCAGCGCCGCGTCCATCGCCCTGGTCCCGAACGCGCGCACGAACACCCCTCGCCGCCGGTCGAATCCGTCGGCCTCCACCGCTCTGCGAATCTCGTCGCGGGCCTTGGTCCAGCGCCGCACCGGCGCCCGTCGGGCGCATTCCCGGGCCAGCGCGATCCCGCGCTCGAGCGCTACCCAACACATCACCTTGGAGTGCACGAAGTGTTGGGGGCGGCTGCGGATCTCCCACATGCCTCGGTCCGGCTCGCCCCACCGTGACGCGGCCGCTTCCACGAGGTCGACGAGGAAACGCCAGTAGTCGTCATCCGGTGAGTGGCCGCGCTGGTGCCACCGCCATGACAGGTCCACGAGATGTCCGTAGACGTCGAGCTGGACCTGCGTGGCCGCGGCGTTCCCCACCCGCACCGGCCGGGACCCCCTGTACCCGTCCAGGTCGTCCAGCTCGGACTCCCCGATCCGGCGCTCTCCCCCCACTCCGTACGCGATCTGGAGCTCGTCGGCGTGCCCGGCGGCGCTCCGCTCCACGAACCGGCGGAAACCGTCGGCTTCGTCGTCGCGACCAAGCTCGACCAGGGCCCGGGCGGCGAAGCTCGAATCGCGGACCCACGTGTATCGGTAGTCCCAGTTGGCGTGGCCGCCGACGATTTCGGGGAGGGAAGTGGTCGGAG
>VAYC01000039.1:0-16640 GCA_005885025.1 Actinomycetota bacterium
CCGTCGACTGCGGCGCACCGTGACAGACGTTGAGGGCCGGATGCGCATGGCCGATGGGAGAGAGGTTCCGCTGGACGAGTCCACGCTCCGCGAAGCCCCCGAGGCCGCGCTGCGTTCCCTCGCTCTGGCCCTGGTCGTCCTGGCGGGAGGGCTCGTTGCCGCGCGCCTCTCCTGATTTCGTCCTCCGCGGGGCGGCGGTCTATACGTCGGTGCCGTCCTCGAGGTGGGCGGAGGCCGTCGCGGTCCGCGAAGGACGCATCGTTGCTGTTGGAACGACCGACGACGTGGAGGGACTGATCGGGCCGGGAACACGGGTCATCGATCTTCCCGGCCGGATGATCTGCGCGGGCTTCCAGGACTCCCACATCCACCCGGACGGCGGCGGCCTCGACCGAATGCAATGCGATCTGCACGACCTTCGCGGGGTCGAGGAATACGAGGAGGCCATACGTTCCTACGCACGATCGCATCCAGACGCCCCGTGGATCCTGGGTGGCGGATGGGCGCTGGACGACTTCCCTCGGGGAATCCCGCACCGTTCGATCCTCGACGCCATCGTGCCCGACCGCGGGGTGTACCTGCCGAACCGCGACGGCCACGGCGCCTGGGTCAACACGCGGGCGCTCGAGGCGGCGGGCATCACCCGCGACTCTCCCGACCCACCCGACGGTCGCATCGAGCGCGAGGAGGACGGGTCGCCCTTCGGCGTCTTGCACGAGGGCGCCATGAATCTCGTCGAGCGGTTGGTCCCGCCGCCGTCGACCGACGAACTCGAACGTGCCCTCATCGCGGCGCAGGATTTTCTCCATTCGCTCGGCGTCACCGCCTGGCAGGACGCCCACGTCACCGAGGCGACGCTCGAGGCCTACCTCGCGATTGAAGCGAAGGGCGCCTTGACCGGCCGCGTGGTCGGCGCGTTGTGGTGGGCCCGCGACCGGGGAGAGGAGCAGGTGAGCGAGCTGCTGGCGCTGAGGGCACGGGCGCCCAAGGGCCGGGTCCGCGCCACCTCCGTGAAGATCATGCAGGACGGCGTCCCCGAGAACTTCACCGCCGCCATGCTCGAGCCCTACCTGGACGAGCACGGACGGCCGAGCGACCGTCGTGGCCTCTCATTCATCGGGCCGGACGCGCTGAAGCGGCACGTGACCAGGCTGGACCGCGAAGGCTTCCAGGTGCACGTCCACGCCATCGGCGACCGCGCCGTGCGCGAGGCGCTCGACGCCTTCGAAGCAGCGCGGGCGGCCAATGGGCCCAACGACCACCGGCATCACATCGCGCATCTCCAGCTCGTGCACCCGCAGGACGTCTCCCGGTTCGCCCGGTTGCGGGTGACGGCGAACGCCCAGCCGTTCTGGGCATGCCTCGACGGGCAGATGCGCGAGCTGTGCGTCCCGTTCTTCGGGCCGGAACGTACCGCGACGCAGTATCCGTTCGCCAGCATTCGAGCGGCCGGGGGATCGCTTGCCTTCGGCAGCGACTGGCCGGTCAGCACGCCGGATCCCTTGAAGGAGATGCAGGTCG
Organism: Actinomycetota bacterium; assembly: GCA_005885025.1. Taxonomy (GTDB): domain Bacteria; phylum Actinomycetota; class UBA4738; order UBA4738; family UBA4738; genus AC-52. Next base: position 1,522 of record VAYC01000039.1, read on the forward strand.
CGGTCACCCGCGTGCCGTACGACGAGCGAGCCGTCGAGCCTTTCCTCCCGCACGAGCGGCTCGACCTCGACGACGCGCTCGACGCGTTCACCATCGGGACGGCGTTCGTGAATCACCTGGACGCGGACACGGGATCCATCGAGCCAGGCAAGCTGGCCGACCTGGTCGTCCTGGACCGCAACCTGTTCGAGGCGGATCCGATGTCGATTGGAGAGGCCAGAGTCCTGCTCACGCTGGTCGACGGCGAGCCCGTCCACGTGAGCGACGAGGTCGACTGGCCGCGTTGATCAGCGCAGCCGGGTGATCGTCCGCTCGATCGCCGAGCGCTCTGCCTCCGCGAGCGGGCGGGCCCGGCCGGTGTCACGATCGATGGCGACGATCACGGATTCAGCTTGAGCCGCGACCTCACCCTGTAGTGTCTCCAGCGACTCACGCGTGTGGATACTGGACCTCCCCAACTTCACCGGCCAGCACCGCGCGATGATCGTGTCGTCGCCTTGAGTCAGCGGCCGTCGGTACCGGATGGTCACCCCGGCCAGCACGAATCCCATGGGATCGCCCGCGCCGGCCAGGGCTCCCTCGAGCCACTCGTCGCGCACCTCCTCCAGGTAGGTGAGGAAGACGGCGTTGTTGACGTGGCCGAAGGCGTCCATGTCCCGCCACCGGACCTCGATGCGTTTCTCGTGGACCAGCGCCTTGCCGGACCCGGCCATCGTCGTTACCGGAACCGCTCGTCGCGCCACCGGATGGCGGCCTTCAGGCCCTGCTCCTCCCGGATGCGGTTGAACTCCCTGCGCTCGGGAACCTCGGCAGCTTCGATGATGGCGTCGAGGTCGACGTTCGCCGCCAGGGCCTCGCGGAACCCCGCCACCTCCAGCGAGCGGTTGATCGACCGCTTGGTGAGCGAGAGCGCGACCGGATCCATGACTGCGATCTTCTTGGCAAGGGCGAGCGTCTCCTCTTCCAGCTGCTCCCTGGGGACGACGCGGTTGACCAGGCCGATGCGCAAGGCTTCGTCCGCGCCGATGCGATCCTCGCCGGTCAGCAGCAGTTCCTTGGCCCTCCGCGCGCCGATCAGCCACGGCATGACCATGGTCACCACGCCCGAGCCGAAGCGGATCTCGGGCTCGCCGAACACCGCGTCCTCCGCGGCCACGGCGAGATCGCACATCATCATGAGGTTCACCGGTTTGGGGTGATCGAAGATCTCGAGCATCCGAGCCACGTCGTGGGCCAGCTCCTCGCGCCAGGCGGCGACGTCGAGCGGACCGTGCTCCGCCCGATGTTCTGCCTCCTCCTTCAAGTCGTAGCCGGCGCAGAACGCACGGCCCGAACCGAGGAGGACCACGACCCTGGCCCCATCGTCGGTAGCGGCCCGAGCCAGCGCGGCGGAGAGCTCCTGCACCATGGCTCCCGAGATCGCGTTCAGCACCTCTGGGCGATTGAGCGTGAGACGCCGGACCGGTCCGATGTCCTCTTCCAGGATCAAGGGCCCGCCCGGCATGTCCGTCACCGATCCCTCGCGATCAGGAGCGCGTCGACGGCCACGCACCCATGAGCCCCGGCCATCAGCGGGTTCACGTCGAGGGCGTCGAGGTCTTCACCGAGATCTACCGTCAGGACCGACAGCCGGACGAGGGCGTCCGCCACGGCGCCGACGTCGGCGGCCGGGGAGCCTCGCACGCCCTCCAGCAGCCGTCGGACGGCGAGCCGATCCAGGAGGCCCCGAGCCCGGTGGACGTCCAGGGGCGGCATGGCGAAGTGGCGGTCCCCCAGCACCTCGACCAGCACACCGCCCGCGGCCGCCATCACCATGGGACCGAACTGCGCGTCTCGCACCACTCCGAGCGCGAGCTCGACCCCCGGTTCGGCCATCGCTTCCACCAGCACGAGAGGACCCAGAACTACGGACAACTGCTCGTAAGCGGACCGAAGCTCGTCGGGACCGCCCAGTCCGAGGCGAACTCCGCCCACCTCTGTCTTGTGCCGCAACCCACGGGCCGCGGACTTCAGGGCCACCGGCCACCCCACGCGGCCGGCCGCGGCCAGCGCCTCGTCGAGGCCGGCCGCTTCCTCCGCCCGAACCACCGGGATGCCGTAGTCGGCGAGCAGCGAGAGGGCCTGGAACTCGTCGAACGCTTCACGAGCTCGCAGGCGACGCTGCCACCGCCGGCGCACCTCAGGATCGACTCCGGGGGCGGGTGTCAGGGGGGGCCGCTCCCGGAAGTCGCGGTGGTCGAACAGGTGTCCGAACGCGGCAAGGCCGGTGGCCGTGCCCTCGAGGACGGGCATGCCGGCGGCGCGGACGAACCCGGCGTCCCTCCGATCGACGGCGCTCGCCATGTTCGCCAGCAGCGCCATGGGCTTCGACGTGCGAGAGAAAACCTCCCGGGCCACGAGCGAGTAGCCCGCCTCGGGGACGGCTTCCGTCGTGAGGTCGACGCAGAAGGCGAGCGCCCCGGTGTCGGGATCGTCGAGCAGCGCACACATGCACTCGAGGAAGATCCGGTCCGCGTCGTTGCCCGTGCCCCACGCGTCCAGAGGGTTGACCGGGGGGAGGCCTTCCTCGAGCACGGCGGCCAGCCGCGCCTCCGTTGCTCCGGAGATGCGGGCCAGCGGGACCCCGGCCTGATCGGCCGCGTCGATCAACTGGGCCCGTTCGCCCCCGGAGTCGTGGATCGCCGCGAGCCCTCCCGGCCCCGCCCGCCTCCCAGCCGTGAACAGCTCCAGGGTGTCCGCCATCTCGTCGAGCGTCTGCACCCGAATCACGCCATGCATCTCGAACAACGCCTCGTACGCCCCGTCCTCTCCGGCCAGCGCGCCCGAGTGCGCGGTCACGAGGTCCTTCGCCGGCGCCGTTCGTCCCACCTTGAGCGCGATCACCGGCACGTCCTGGTCGGCGGCGCGGGCCAGGGCGGCGCGGAATCCGCGGGGATTCCGGGCGGTCTCGATGAACAGCGCAATCAGCTTCGTGCTCGGTTGATCCAGCGCGTACTCGAGGTAGTCCGCTGTCGTGGTCACCAGCTCCAGCCCAGAGGACACCGCGAGGTTGAACCGGAGCCCTCGCTCGTTGTGAAGCATGGCCGAGAACGCCGAACCCGAATGGCTGACGAAGGTAATCGGTCCGGGTTCGAGGCCCTCCGGTTCGGAGAACCCGCACGCCCGCAATCGACGCTCCACGTTGAGGAAGCCCATCCCGTTCCCACCGCACAGGGCCATGCCGGAGGCGCGGGCGATGCTCGCCAGACGCTCGGTGAGCCGCGGCTTCCCCTCCTCGGGGCGGTCGTAGCAGGTGGCGAAGATGACGGCCGAGCGAATGCCGGCGTTCGCCGCGGCCTGAAGCTGATCCTCCAGATGGATGTTGGAGACCCCGAGCAGCACGAGGTCGGCGGGCTCGGGCAGGTCCGCCAGCGACGAGAGGCAACGTTGGCCCAGGACGTCCTGATACCGAGGATTGACGGGGTAGACCGCCCCGTCGAAGCCGCCCCGCATGAGCTGGATCATCATCTGCTCGCCGAACGAGCCCGGCCGAGCACTCGCTCCGACCACGGCCACCGACCGCGCCTCCAACATCGATTCGAGAGCGGTGCGGACCCCTCGCGTCAGTGGCGGCCTCGCTTCAGGTCGGCCGCGATCTCGCGAGCGGCGTTCGCCCCGGGCGCACCGGTGATCCCGCCGCCGGGATGCGCCCCAGACCCGCACAGATACAGTCCGGCAAGGGGCATCCGGTACCGGGCGAACCCGAGCAGCGGCCGCCACGCGAAGAACTGGTCCAGCCCGGGCTCGGCGTGGAGCACGTGGCCCTCGGTCAGTCCGAAGTCCCGCTCCAGGTCGAGCGGAGTCTGCACCTGCCGAGACGTGATGAGGTTCGACAGGCCGGGGGCGTAGGACTCCAACGTCTTCACGACGAGGTCGCCGAGGCCTTCCCGCTCAACGTCCCAATCGCCCTGTCGCAACCGATACGGCGCCCACTGCGCGATCACGCTCATCACGTGCTGCCCTTCGGGGGCCAGCGTCGGATCGACCAGCGAAGGGATGGTCGCCTGCAGGTACGGCTCGGCGCTGGTTCGTCCGTACTTCGCAGCATCCGCCCCCCGCTCCAGGTAGTCGATGCCGGGCGCGATCACGATACGACCTCGGATGCGCTCCTCGCCGCCCGCGCCGGCGAACCTGGGGACTCCGGACAGGGCGAACGTGACGGCGGCCGTGCAACCCGGCGTGCGGATGTTCGAGGCTCGCCACACCAGTGTCGGTCCGAGGTCCTCCGGATCCACCAGTTGAAGGAGGGTTCGCTTCGGATCGAGAGCCGACACCACCACCCGGGCTCCGATCTCCTCGCCCGATGAGAGGATGACCCCTGTGGCACGGCCGTCGTTCGAACGAACCGCGCTCACCTCGGCCCCGGTCCTGATGTCGGCGCCGAACGAACGCGCCGCACCGGCGAGCGCCTCCGCCAGCGCCGCCGGCCCGCCCCGGGCGAACACCGTCTGTCCAGACGCCCCGCCGTCGTTCCCCGCCGAATCGGACAGCAGCACCGCGGAGGTACCGGCCGTCCACGGTCCCATGGCCGTGAACGTCACGGCCCGCGCGGCGACGGCCGCCCTGACATCGTCTCGTTCGAACGCCTCCCCGACCAGGTCCGCAACCGGCATCGGCAAGACGCGCAGGGCCTCCCTCCTGGCCCGCGGTCCCAGGCGCCGGAAAGCGCGGGCCAGCCTGAGGCCGGCGAACGCATCCCCCAACGATGGGTTCTGGATCTCGGGGGGCGCTGCGGAGTCCAGATAGGCGAGGAAGCTGGCGATGGTGCGGACGCGGCCGTCGAAGGTGGGAAATGCCGCGGCGTCGTGGGCGGACAGGGGGCGCAGATCCTCCGCCGTCCGGCGAGGATCGGCCCACAGCGTGACCGCGGCTCCGTCGGGCTGCGGCGCGAAGACCCGTACCTCCGGCCTGATCAACCGCAGGCCATGGGAGGCGAGGCGGAGGTCCCGGATCACCGAGGGTCGAAGCCGGCCGACCGTCTGAGCGAAGCTGAGGATGCCTCCCACTCGATCGCGGCGTTCCACGATGAGCACGCGAGAGCCGTTTCGGGCGAGGTACGCCCCGGCCACCAGGCCGTTGTGGCCGGCGCCGACTACCACCGCGTCGTAGCGAGGGACTCCGCCCATTACGCCGCGCTCCTGGAGCGGCGGATGGACTTCAGCACCTGCATAGCCGCGATCTTGCCCGGGGCTCCCATGATCCCGCCACCCGGATGCGTGGCCGAGCCGCACATCCAGAGGTTGCGGATCGGCGTGCGATACGCGCCCCAACCGGCGACCGGCCGGTTGAAGAACAGCTGCTCCAACGTGAGCTCGCCCTGGAAGATGTTGCCTTCGGTCAGGCCGAAGGTCTGTTCGATGTCCAGCGGTGTCAACACCTGCCGGTGCAGGATGATGTCGCGGATGTTCGGAGCGTGCTCGGCGATCACGTCCACGACCGCTTCGCCGAAGGCGTCCCGCATGTCGTCGTCCCACACCGCGCCGTCGGCCAACTCGTAGGGTGCCCACTGCACGAAGCAGCTCATGACGTGCTTGTCAGGCGGTGCCATCGACGGATCGACGAGGGTCGGGATCATCATGTCGATGAAGGGCCGCCGGGAGAAATGCCCGTACTTCGCATCGTCGTAGGCCTCCTCGAGTTCGTCCACCGAGGCGGCGAACCCGATGGCGCCGCGCAGATGCTCGCCCGGCCCCGGCAGAGAGGTGAAGTTGGGCAAGCCGTCCAGTGCGAGGTTCACCTTTCCGGACGAGCCGCGGAACTTGTATCGCCCGACCTCCTCCTCGAACTCGGGAGGAAGCGTCCCTTTCTCGAGCAGGCCGAGGAACGTCCGGCGAGCGTCGGCGCCTGAGAGCAGCGCCTGGGCCTCGATCTCCTCGCCGGACTCGAGCGTGACGCCGACGGCTCGATCGCCCTTCACGTCGATGCGGGCCACCGGAGCTTCCGTTCTGATCTCCGCACCGAACGACCTGGCCGCGGACGCGATGGCATCGCTCACGGCGCCCGTTCCGCCCCTCGGGATGCCCCACGCGCCGAACGAGCCGTCGACCTCGCCCATGTAGTGGTGCAGCATCACGTACGCGGTCCCGGGGGAGCGCACCCCGAGAAAGGTCCCGATGATGCCCCACGACGCCATCGTGGCCACGACCGCGTCGTGTTCGAACCACTGCTCGAGGAAGTCGGCCGCGCCCATGGTCATGAGCTGGACGAATGCGACCTGGAGGTCGGCGGGGAGCTCCCGGAATCGCTTCGCCAGCGTGGCCAGTGGAAGCCACTGGCGAGGGTCGAAGCTGCCGGAGTCCGGCGGCACGATCGACAGGATCGGCTTGATGAACCGGACGATCTCCACGATCAGCTGCCCGAACTCGTGGTAGGCCTCGGCGTCGTTCACCGAGAACCGCCGCAACTCGTGATAGGTGCGCCCGGGGTCGTTCGTCATCCACAGATAGTCGCCGTCCAGCGGCGTGAAGCTGCCGTCGAAGGGGAGGACCTTCAGGCCGTGGCGGGGGAGCTCGAGCTCACGGATGATCTCTGGCCGGAGCAGCGAGACCACGTAGGAGGCCACGCTGAACCGGAAACCGGGGAACACTTCCTCGGTCACCGCGGCGCCGCCCACCAGGTGCCGGCGCTCCAGCACGAGGACCCGCAACCCGCCTCGGGCGAGGTAGGCCGCCGCGGTCAGCCCGTTGTGGCCGCCCCCCACGACGACCGCGTCGTAGCGTCGCTTCACGTCACCTCTTTCTGCTGGTTGCGCGGGTCGCGGGCCATGCTAGTTATTGACTGAACAGTCAGTCAAGGAGTAGAACCCGGGCGTGACGCTGGGAACGGTCTTCGACGCCCGTACGTCCACGCTCAGCCAAAAGCGAGCGTGGGAAGACTGGTGGGGATACCACACCGTCCGCCTCTACGAGGACGCGCTCGACATCGAATACAACGCCGTTCGAGAGGGGGCCGGGCTCATCGACGTCTCCCCGCTGTTCAAGTACCTGGTCTCTGGCCCCGATGCGGTTCGGCTCATCAACCGCATCATCACGCGCGACGCCCGCAAGCTTCAGGTCGACCAGGTCTACTACACGCCGTGGTGCGACGAGCGCGGCAAGCTCATCGACGACGGGACGGTGTGCCGACTCGACGAGTCGACGTATCGGTGGACTGCGGCCGAGCCGAACTACCGGTGGTTCAACCTGAACGCGAGTGGGTTGGACGTTCGCGTCGAGGACATCTCTGGGGAGGTCGGAGCGCTCGCCCTCCAAGGTCCGACGTCGCGATCGCTGCTCGAGGCGGTCACGGGGGAGGACTGGATCGACCTGAAATACTTCCGGCGGCGCCCCACGAAGATCGCCGGCTTTCCTGTCGACGTCACTCGCACCGGCTACACAGGCGACCTCGGGTACGAGCTCTGGGTCGAGTCATCGCGTGCGGTCGAACTGTGGGATGCGCTGTTCCGGGTTGGGTCCGCGTTCGGCCTTCGGCCGGTCGGAACGGCCGCCCTCGACGTGCTGCGCGTCGAAGCGGGGCTGATCCTCATCGGCGCCGAGTTCATCAGCGTGCGAGATGCGTTCACCGCCGAGCAGGAATACTCGCCCTTCGAGCTCGGCTTCGGCCGGCTGGTCGATCTCGAGAAAGATCGGTTCGTGGGGCGGAAGGCGCTCGCGACCGAGCAGGAGGCCGGCGGGCCTCCTCGTCGACTGGTGGGGCTGGAGTTCGACTGGGCGGACATCGAAGGATCGTTCGAACGCCACGGTCTCCCGACCGTGCTCTTGCCGGAGACCTCGACGACGCCGGTTCCCCTGTACGTCGGCAGCCGCCAGATCGGCATGGCCACCAGCACCACGTGGTCGCCGACGCTCAAGAAGGTCATCGCGCTGGCCCTCGTGGAGAAGGCGTTCGCCGACCTCGGGGCGCGCCTCGACGTCGAATGGACGGTCCAGGCCACCCGGGATCGGGTCGCCGCCACCGTGGTCGAGCTCCCTTTCTTCGACCCACCCCGAAAGCGCGCCTAGCCGAACATCCGGCTAAGTCGCGGGCGCGGCCCAGCGTAGGAGCCGGAAACCCTCGCAGAGGAGAACGAACAGATCGTAGATCAGCCATCCGCCAAAGACGATGATGATCGTAAGGGGGAGCATCAAGATGGCCTCGGCGTTCCCTCTTATACCGCGATGAGTCATGAGTCGATTCGCGCCAACGATGGCGACGGCGACGTTACCTAGCAGAGCTCCCACGATGACCAGGGTGAGCAACCACCAAAGGATCGTGGCAACAAGGCTGACATCATCGTTGAGTCCGCCCGTTGGGCAGGGCCCTGCTTCGGAAACACTGACGGAAAGGCCTCTGGTGCTGTGGGCGTAAAGCAATGACCAACACCCAGGGATGTTGCCAGCCTCATCGGTGACCTTCCACCAGTTCGCTACGTTCTCCGTCGTGTTGGCGGGCACGCTTTCGCCCGGGCGAACTCGCTCGATGTCATAGAACGAGCGACACGTGTCTCCGCACTGCTTGAAAATAGCGACGTGAGCGGTGTCATTTCGCAACGCCACCGTGAAGACGTCATCGCCCATGTCGGGAAGGGTCGCAAATAACGCAAACAACCCGATCCCAAGAATGGCAACGATGACCTCCCCCTGGCGTTGGAACGGACTCCAAGGGTGTTCAGTGTATGGATTTACCTTCTCCACGCTCGGATGGACCACGGCTTGCGACTTTATCGGCCCGCTTCGCTCCGAAGTGATCCTTTCGAGTTGGAGCTTCAGTGAAAATTGAGGAGGCTCGCTAAGAGGCGCCAGGGGGGCTTGTCAAGCCTGAGTACGGCCGAGTCTCTTGAGACGACCTCGCTTGCGATCTTTCAGGATCTCTCGCGCGGCGTGGTGGCCGGGGATACCGCACACGCCACCGCCGCCGTGCGTGGCCGAGCTGGCCTGGTACAGCCCCGCGATCGGGGACGGGCGCATGTGGAAGAGCTGCTCGGCGGAGAGCTCACCGTGGAAGATGTTCCCTCCGATCAGCCCGTACTCCTGCTCCATCTCGTACGGGCCGATCACCTGGCGATGGAGGATGGAGCTCTTGAAATTCGGCGCGAGCTCCGTGTACGCGTCGATCATCCGGTCCGCGTAGGCCTCCAGGTCCTCGGTGTGCGGCTGGGCCGACCACTCGTGCGGCACCCACTGCGTGAACAGGGACATCGTGTGAAAGCCCTCCGGGCACAGCGTTGGATCGAGCGTCGTGGGGATGCAGCCCTCGCAGAAGGGGCGGGCCGCGGCCATGCCGGCCCTCGCCTCCTGGAATGCCTGCTGCATGTACTCGTTCGACAGCGCCATCATCAACGAACCGGTGTGGTGATCCTGGAGTTCCGTGCCCGGATCCGCCAGGAAGTCCGGGAGCTCTGACAGCGCCAGGTTGATCTTCACCACGCCGCTCCGCGACTTCCACCGCTCGATGTCGGCCACGAAGTCATCCGGCAGATCCTTGCGGTCGATGTGTTGGAGGAACGTGAGCTTCGGATGGATCGCCGTCACCACGATCGGCGCGTGGAGCTCGTCGCCCCCCTCGAGCGCCACGCCGTAGGCGCGGCCGTTCCTGAGGAGCACCCGGGTCACGCGTGAGTCCGTGCGGACGTCGGCGCCGGCCGCCTCGGCCGAGCGGTGGATCGCGTCGGCCACCGCCCCCATGCCCCCCTCCGGATAGCCCCACGCCCCACGCGCCCAGATGACCGTCTCCGACGTCACCGATCGAGTGGTGAGCCATCACGTAGGCGGTCCCCGGTTCGTCCGGCCCCGCCCACGCACCGATGACGCCGTTCAGCGCGTTGGCGATCTTGACCTCGTCCGATTCGAACCACTCGTCGAGGAGGTCGCTGATGCTCATGGTCATCAGCCGGGTCACGTCGGCCACCCCGCGAACGCCGAGTCCTCGGTACCGCCAGGCCATTCGGAGCTGATCGACCACGTCGGACCATCGGGTCGAACCGATCTTCGGCGGTACGTCCATGAGGAGGGGCCCGAGAACGTCCGCCAGACCCTGCAGCCACGCGTCCCATTTCGGCATGGCTTCGGCGTCCTTGGTCGAAAACCTCGCGATGCCGTCGCGGTTCTTCTTGGCGTCGTCGGCGTAGAGCTGCAGCGAACGGCCGTCGGGCCAGGCCTGGTAGTAGGGGCCCATCGGGTAGACCTTGTAGCCGTATCGCTCGAGCTCGAGGTCTCGGATGATCGAGGGCGGCATCAAGCTCATCACGTACGAGAGCTTGGTGACCTTGAAGTCCGGCGCTTCGGGCCACGGTGCCTCGGTGGCCGCCGCGCCTCCGGTCTCGTGGCGGGCCTCCAGGACCACCACCCGCATCCCGCCCCGAGCCAGATAGGCCGCCGCGACGAGGCCGTTGTGGCCACCGCCGATCACGATCGCGTCGTGGGCCGCCAGAGGGTCTCCCGAGCGTCTCGCAGGGTGCCTTGAAAGTTCGGGCTAGAGTTTGACTGAACGTTCAGTTTATGATGGTGAGGCCAGCGGGGCAAGGCCAGACACCCGCTGAGAGCAGTCCAAGCAGCCCGGAAGGGGCCCCGAACGGGGCCGAGGGCGACCCGAACCCTGAGGCGCAGACATGACGAAACGGCGGAGACTCTCGGAGGCCCGGCAGACCCAGATCCTGCAGGCGGCGGTGGAGGTCATCCGGGAGCGCGGTCTGTGTGAGACACGTATCTCGGACATCGCCGACCGAGCCGGCACCAGTTCCGCGCTGGTCATCTATTACTTCCAATCGAAGGACCGATTGCTCGGGGAGGCCCTCGCGTTCTCCGAGGAGCGCTTCTACGAGGAGACCGCGCGCGAGCTCCAAGGGATCACCAGCGCCCGGGATCAGCTCGTTCGGCTCATCCAGCTGTCGTGTTCGCCGGGACCAGACGCGCGGCAGGACTGGATGGACGAATGGATGTTGTGGCTCGACCTGTGGGCGCGCGCCCCCCGCGACCCCGACGTCGCGCGGGACCGGGAACTGCTCGATCGGCGATGGAGGGAAGCGATCACCGACATCGTCCAGGCCGGCCAGCAAAGCGGCGAGTTCCGGCAGGTGGATGCGGAGGACTTCGCCCTCCGACTCGCTGTGACGATCGACGGCCTGGCCATCCAGGTCGTGCTGGGCGATCCGGACGTCACGACGGACCTGATGGAAGCGATCTGCCTGCGAATGGCGGGCACCGAGCTCGGGTTCGACGGGTCGTCCGGGTTGGCCTCACGCCAGCAGAGCAAGGGACGTAGGGTCAGCCGTTCAGGACGTGCCTCCCACGTAGCCAAGGCGGCGGGGAAGTCGCGATGAGGCACGAAAGCTACGAGTCGGACCCGATGAGCGAGACCATCGACATCTCCGTGCTGAAGTCGACGTGGTCTTCTCCGCTCGACCCCGCGGCCCTGCTGCCGGTGCTGGCCCCGATCGGTCAGGCCCGGACGCTTCCCGCGGAGGCCTACACCTCGGCGGAGGTCCACCGGTGGGAGCTGGCGAACTTCTTCGAGGGATCGTGGGTCTGCGCCGGGAGGTCCTCGGTCCTCGAGCGGTCTGGTGACCAGACCGCGGTCCGGGTGGGAACGGAGGGGATCTTGCTCGTTCGCGACGCCGACGGAGCGCTGCGCGGCTTCTACAACGTCTGCCGCCACCGCGGCCACGAGCTCCTGGAGTGCGGAGCCACCACCAACCGTCGCGGCATCGTGTGCCCGTACCATGCATGGGCGTACGGACTGGATGGACGCCTCCGGGGCGCTCCTCGCTTCAGGCACTTGACTTCCACCGACCCCGTCCACGAGGGATTGCTGCCCGCGGCCGTCAGCGAGTGGCACGGCTGGCTTTTCGTCAACCCCTCGGGCGCCGCTCCGCCATTCGCTCAACACGTCGGCAACCTGGACGAACTCGTCGGCGCGCATCGCCCCGAGCAGCTGGTGCTGGGGGCGACCCATCACTACGAGGTGGCGGCCAATTGGAAGATCGTCGTGGAGAACTATCACGAGTGCTATCACTGCACGAGCATCCATCCGGAGCTCTGCCGGGTCACGCCGCCCTCGAGCGGCGACAGCTCCGTGCCGACCGGCCTGTGGGTCGGAGGCTCCATGGACCTCATGCCACACGCCAAGACCATGTCGATCAGCGGCGAGAGCCAGGGCGTTTTCCTCCCTGGGCTCGACGAGGGCTCCCGCCGTCAGGTCTTCTACTACGGGATGTTCCCGACATTCCTGATCAGCCTGCACCCGGACTACGTGCTGACGCATCGCCTCGAGCCGCTGACGCCGGACCGAACCCGCATCGAATGCCAGTGGCTGTTCCCGGCGGAAGCGATGGAGCGGCCGGACTTCGATCCTTCCTACGCCGTGGAGTTCTGGGACCTCACCAACCGGCAGGACTGGCAGGCGTGCGAGTCGGTCCAGCGGGGCGTGGCCTCGCGAGGCTACCGCCAGGGACCGCTCGCCATCGAGGAAGACAACGTCCATCAGTTCCAGACGATGGTGGCTGGTGGATATCTGCAGGGAGGGCCGGCCAGGCCAGTTGCTCCGGCTCGGCGAGCCACGTCGCCATCCGTGGAGGGATCCTTTGGCGACTGAGGTGGCGGCTTCGGCCACCCTCTACTTCGGGCCCTGGTACCGGAAGTCGCCATACTTCGAGGCGACTCGCCGCTACGGATGTACCGCCTTCGACATCTACAACCACACGTATCTGCCCGCGCACTACGACGACCCCGTGAGCGAGTACTGGCACCTCCTCAACCACGTGACGGTCTGGGACGTGGGCGTCGAGCGGCAGGTCGAGATCACCGGCCCGGATGCCTTCGCCTTTACCAGCATGCTGACCCCCCGGAACCTCTCGGACTGCGCGGTAGGGCAGTGTCGTTACGTGGTGATCACCGACCAGGACGGGGGGATCGTCAACGATCCGGTGCTGCTTCGGCTGGAACCCGACCGGTTCTGGCTCTCCGCGGCCGACAGCGATCTCCTCCTCTGGGCCAAGGGGGTGGCCGTGAACTCGGCGATGGACGTGACCATCGGCGAGCCCGATGTCTGGCCGCTCCAGGTGCAGGGCCCGAGGTCCAAGGAGGTCATCCAGAAGCTGTTCGGCGACGACGTGGTGTCGCTTCGCTACTACCGTTGCGCCGAGGCCGAGGTGCACGGCATCCCGGTGGTCGTCAGCCGCACCGGGTGGACCGGAGAGGTCGGGTACGAGATCTACCTCCGGGACTCCAGTCGCGGCGACGAGCTCTGGGAGAGGGTGATGGCGGCCGGCAAACCCCACGACATCCGGCCTATCGCGCCGTGCGAGGCTCGCAGGATCGAGGCCGGAATCTTCAACTATCGATCCGACATGACCCTGGAGAACAATCCGTTCGAGGTCACGGGGTTGGAGCGGCTGGTCCACCTCGACAAGGAAGGCGGGTTCATCGGCCGGGAGGCCCTTGCCCGGATCAGCGCGGAGGGCGTGCGCCGGAAGCTGGTGGGCGTCCGCATCGAGGGGGAGCCGCTGCCGGTGGAGCTGGCCGAGCCATGGCCGGTGCTGCAGGCAGGCAGCGTGGTGGGACGGGTCACGGATGCCATCTGGTCTCCCCGGCTGAAGGCGAATATTGGCTTCGCGTGGGTTCCGATCGAGCTCTCCGGAGCCGGCGCCGAGCTGCGGGTCGAATCACCGGGCATGACCCTCACCGCGCGGGTGGCGCCCCTCCCGTTCCTCGATCCCAAGAAGAGGATCCCTGCGTCGTGAGGCAGCTCGACCTCCTAGTTCGAGCGCAAGCATTACGATCCAGAGCATGAGCGGCGGCGAGGTCGAGCTCGTCGATCTGGTGAAGCGCTTCGCCGAGGTCACCGCGGTCGACGGGATCACGCTGAACATCCCCGGGGGGGAATTCTTCTCCCTCCTCGGCCCCTCCGGCTGCGGGAAGACCACCACGCTGCGACTGATCGCCGGCTTCGAGCAACCCACCGAGGGCAAGATCCTGCTCGACGGGCAGGACATGGCCCAGACCCCACCGCACCGGCGGAACGTCAACACGGTCTTCCAGAACTACGCGCTGTTTCCGTTCCTGAACGTGCAAGAGAACGTGTCCTTCGGCCTGCGCTACAAGGACTTGCCGAAGCAAGAGGTGAAGCGGCGCGTCGGCGACGCGTTGGCGCTGGTGCGCCTGGAAGGGATGGGAAAGCGCCGGCCGTCGCAGCTCTCGGGAGGCCAGCAACAGCGGGTGGCCCTGGCGCGTGCCCTGGTGCTCAACCCCGCCGTGCTCCTGCTTGACGAGCCCCTCGGGGCTCTCGACGCGAAGCTTCGAAAGGCGCTGCAGATCGAGTTGAAGGCCCTCCAGGAAACCGTCGGGATCACCTTCATCTACGTGACCCACGACCAGGAGGAGGCGCTCACGATGTCGGACCGCATGGCCGTGATGTCGAACGGCCACGTCGAGCAGGTGGGGTCGCCGTCCGAGGTGTACGAGGAACCGGCCAACGCCTACGTGGCCGACTTCTTGGGAGCCTCCAACCTCATGCCGGCTCGCGCAGACGGCCGGGGAGCCGACGGCCGTTGCCGCGTGAGGCTGGGTGAGTTCGAACTGGCCGCTGCCCGCGGCCACGTCGACTCCCGGGGTGATGTGAAGATCACGATCCGTCCGGAGCGGGTCCAGCTCGAGGACTATGGAACGCCGGGCGAGAATCGCCTTCCGGGGATGGTGCAGCGCGTCGTCTACGTCGGCTCGACGGTCCAGCTGATCGTGAACCTGGCCCCAGGTCAAACGGTTCAGGCTTCGATGCAGAACCAGGGTGGGACGTTGGGCTTCGACCAGGGGACGCCCGTTGGCGTGTTCCTCCCGCCCGATGCCCTTCGCGTCTTGGCCTCGGAGGACTCAGATCTGCACGGCAATTTCTCCAACCGAGGCGCCACCGGCTCGCTCGCCGCGGGTGAATCGACGGTACCCGAAGTAGCCGATGGCCACGGCCAGGAGCGACGTCACGAGCATGATCGTGGCCAGGGCGTTGAGGGCCGGCGTCGGTGAGGCCCGGGCGCTGTTGAAGATCTTCACGGACATCGGTTCGGTCGAAGCTCCCAGCGACAGGTACCGAACGATGACGAAGTCGTCGATGAC
>VAYC01000039.1:16743-21055 GCA_005885025.1 Actinomycetota bacterium
TCCTTGCCGAGCGACAGTAATCGGGCCCTCACGATGATCACCGGATAGGACACCTGGAAGGTGATGAGCCCGAGCAGCTGAGCCTTCGTGCCCAGATGGACGAACGTCAGCAGCTCGGTGAACACCAACAGGAGGGTGACCCCGATGATGAGCTCGGGCATGACGAAGGACAGGAGCATCTGGAAGTTGAACGCCGAGGCCGTGCGGCTGCGCCACCGGTGGATGCCGATGGCGAAAGCCACCCCGATCGGTACGGCGACGAGCGTGGTCAGCAGCGCGAGCCGGAGGGTCTGGAACAGCGCGGTATGGAGATCGGGGTCGTGCCATACGGAAAGGTCGGGGTCCTTGTAATACCAGCGCAGGGAGAATCCCTGCCACGAACTCCTGGATCGGCCCGAGTTGAACGAGAACCACACGGCGATGGCCACCGGCAAGATCGACCAGGCGAGGTAAGCCCAAGTGAACGCCTGGAGGAACCTGGGCTTTCTCCACGGGTTCCGCAGTCCCGGGAACCGGCCGACGGCAGTCGTGGCCGTGGGCTGTCGGACTTGCGCGGGAGCGAGTACGGTCTCGCTCACGCTACCCGTTCCTTCGTCGCCCTCAACGTGCTGTAGACGTAGTACAGCATCGGAACGATCAGGATGATCATCAGGATCAGCACCAGCACGGCGGCATTGGTCCCCTGTCCTGGCGTGCCGACCGAGTCGTCGATGAGGTTCCCGATCATCGACGTTCGAGGCGCTCCCGAGAGCAGGTTGTTGGTGAAGTAGTCGCCGAACATTGGCAGGCTCACGATCACCATTCCGGCGAGGATGGCCTGCTTGCTCATCGGCAGAGTCACGCGAATGAACGTTCGAAGCCGGCTGGCCCCGAGGTCTCTGGACGCTTCGAGGAGGTTGGAATCGATCCTGTCCAATCCGGCGAACAGCGGCAGGATCATGTAAGGGATGTAGCCATACACGAGGCCGAGGATGACGGTGAGCGCGTTGCCGCCCAGCCAGTCCACCGGATGGCTCACGAGGTGCAACGACGTGAGGGACCTGTTGACCAGGCCGTCGCCCTCGAGCAGGTTCACCCACGCCAGCATGCGCATGATGTAGCTGATCCAGAACGGGGCGATGAGCAGGACGAGGAGGAGACCCTTCCGGCGCCCGGCGTACTTGGCGACGTAATACGCGACCGGGTAGGAGATCAGGATGCAGAGCGCGGACGCGGCGGCGACGTAGCCGAACGTCCGGACGAAGGGGGGCCCGAGGAAGGCCCCGCGGCCGAAGATGCGGTCGATGACCTGCCCGAACGTGCCCGTGTACCACTGGGCCGGGTTCCAGATAGGAACGGGGTTCCTGAAGATCGGGTCGACCGTGCCGAACGCGACCGACAGGACCACGTAGAACGGAACCACGAACAGGACGGCCAGCCAGGCGATCCCGGGCACCGCGAACAGCGGCCAAAACCAGCGGGGATACCAGATCCCCTCATCCTGGGTTCGCCGACGACGTCGCGGCGCCGGTCGGTCAGCCACCGGCCTTGAACTGGGTCCAGACGTCGTGCCAGGCGGAGTCGACGGACGCGCTCAGCTCGAGTTCCCTGGCTCCCGTCTTCCAGATCGCTTCGTCGACCACCGCCGTCTTCAGGTTGGACGGGATCAACTCCTGCTTGACGAGGAGATCCGCGGTCACGGCGGTCTGTGGAGGCTGATAGCCCACCCAACTGAAGTTCTCCATGGAGTTGTCGAAGTCGAGCATGTAGTTCAGGAACAGGTGGGACAGGACGGGGTTCTTCCCGGCTTTGAGGATCACGAGCAGGTCGTTGAGCACGGGAGCGTGCACCGGAAGGGCCCAGTACCGCAAGACCCCCGGGTCGAATCCCTTGGGCCCGTAGTACTGGGAGTTCACCATGTCTCCTGACCACGCCTCGGCGATCCAGACCTTGGCTTCTGGAAGGTCCACGTAGTCCTGGACGTTCACGATCGGGTTGGTGGCCGCGGCCATTTGCAGGAGCTGATCCCTCACCATGTTCAGATGCTGCGCGTTCCCTGTGTTCACGTCGTAGATCTTGTTGCGGAGCAGCACCATGCTCATGGTCTCGCGGTAGTCGTCCAGGACCTCCACCTTGCCCTTGTACTTGCTGTTCCAGAAGATGTCGTAGGGGTTCGGCATCGCCGCGATGTCATCCTTGACGTGGTCGGTTCGCCACGCGATTCCCGTCGTGTACACGACGTAGGGAACCGTGTACTGCCACCCCTGGTCATAGAAGGGATTCTGCAGCTCCGGCCACACGTTCTGGATGTTGGGGATGTAGCTGTGGTTGAGCGGCCGGATGAACTTGAACTCGACGAGCTTTCCCAGCAGGTCCACGGTGGGGACGAAGATGTCGAAGTCCACCTGGCCCGAGCGGATCTTGGCGAGCGCTTCGTCAGAGTTGTTGAACGTGGACAGCTCGACCTTGACGTTGTACTGGCTGTACTTCTTCTGGAAGTCCTTGAGCACTTTCTTGTAGATGTAGTCGCTCCAGTTGTAGACCTTGAGCGTGGCGTTCTGCTCCGGTTGGAGGCCGTCGGCGATCGGTTTGTTGTCGCCGAAGATCGACCACTTCACGGGTTGGTTCGGCCTTGCCAGCGGGAATCCCGTGCTCGTGGGGCTGACGGGCGTCCCCTTTCCACACGCCTCGAGGACCGCCGCAGCGCCCGACAGGGCGAACGCGGTCCCCGCGGTGCGCCTGATGAAGTCTCGGCGGGACAGAGCGCCCGAGAAGAGGTCCCGCTCGCGTGGGTGGCTCATCGTCCGATCCTCCCCTCCCTCAACGTGGGCCCCCGGCGACCCGGAAGTTTGAACGGCCGTTTAGACTCGTAACACGGCGCAACCGGAAATGCAACCGAACCAGCGCCTGCCCACCCGCCGCGTTAGTGTTCAAGGGGAGGTGAACCGATGCGGCGCTGGGCCATGCGTCTGACCGTGTTGCTGTTCGTAGCGACCTCGGGGTACGCGCTGGGCCAAGCCAAGATTGGCGTAGGCCCTGATGTTCTCCGCGTCGTGGAGGAGCCCCAGCAGCAGTCGCTCGCGTCGTTCACCGGCTTCCGAGAGCGCCGACACCCCCACGGGCTCGACGCGGACGACAGCCCGCGGTGGTCTCCCGGGTGGGGCCCGCTGTGGAAGAGTGGCGGACGGCACCCCGTGTGGCGGGGATGCCGGCACGTCTACAACCCAAGGATGACCGCCTTCCTCAACACGCCCGCTCGGGCGCGGGTGACCACCGCTTCAGGAACGTAGCGCGGCTGCGAAGCGGGCGAAGTTCGCCAGGAACCTGTGCACGTCCTCAGACGTGTGCTGCACGGAGAGCATCCACTGCTCGGCCTTCCCCCACGGTGGCAGGAAGACGCCTCCGCCCAGCTGGAACAGCCAGTGGCAGTGGCTGAACCGGTCGTCGATCTGAAGGAAGTCGCGGTAGTTACGGATACGGGTCGGGGAGAACGTCACGCAGCCCTTCGCTCCCAGGGACACGACGTGAGCGGCCAGCTCATGCCGCCCGATGATCTCCTCGCAGCCCGAGGTCATCTCCTCGCGCAGCTGAGCGAAGGTCGCGTACGCGTCATCGGTGAGCACCTCGGTCAGCGCCGCCCTGGCCGCTGCCATCAGAAGCGGGTTCCCATTGAACGTCCCCACCTGGTCGTACTCGGCTCGTTCCACGTGACCCATGACGTCCTGGGTGCCGCCGATCGCGGCGCCGGACAGGCCGCCTCCCATCGCCTTGGCCAGGCAGACGATGTCAGGTATCACGCCGAAGAGTTTGGTCGCTCCGCCCGGCCCGACGGTGAGGCCGGTCTTGACCTCGTCGAAGGCGAGAAGGGCGCCGTGGCGACGGGTCACCGCTCGCAGCCGTTCCAGATAGCCAGGCTCGGGCGGGATGATGCCGATATTCATCATGATCGGCTCGACGATCATGCCCGCGATCCGGTCGCCCTCCTGCTCGAAGACGCGCTCCAGCACTTCGACGTCGTTGAACGGCACCACCAGCGTGAGATCGACGATCTCACTCGGGATCCCTGAGCTGGCCCGGACACTGTGGGGCCGGGATGCGGGGCCGAGGTCTTCGAGGTCCTGATAAACGGACACCTGCACCGAGTCGTGGTGACCGTGGTAGCTCCCTTCGACCTTCACGTTCTTCGGCCGGCCGGTGATGGCCCGCATGAGGTGGACCGCGTCCATCGTGGCCTCCGTCCCGGAGTTCCCGAACCGCCACTTCGGGAGGCCGAATCGCTGGGCGAGGTTCTCGGCGACCACGATGGCGTCCTCGGTGGGCTGGGCGAAATGAG
>VAYC01000387.1:0-2882 GCA_005885025.1 Actinomycetota bacterium
AGCCGGGACTTCCTCTTCGTCTTCCACTTCTTGCCTCACTGTCGTGCTCCCCCCTTGCACGGACTGCCGGATTGTACGCTCGGGGTGCGCAGGACGATACCCGCACGCAGGGCCACTAACCAGTAAGCGGGATCGTTTGTTCCAGGTGGGAGGAGAGAAATAAGGACCCAAGAGACCTTTGGGGCCGCGGGCGCCGGGGCGCCGCGCGTTCTCTACTCGGCCTCTTGGGTCCTGCGCTTTCCGCCCGGGGGCGGAGAGCGACGTAACTGTAGGACGCGAACATCGCAGTGTCAATCGCGTGAAGACCGACGAGACGCGAAGTGGACGCGGTCATACGCGAAGCGATTCATGTCGGCGCTTTTTGGGATGGGTGTCCGAAGGAACAGTGTCGGTGGGATCCCTGGCGTGTCAGAGGGCGGCCGTATCCTAGATACCGATGGTGGTGCTGCGAGCCGACCCGTGGACGCCCGAATACGGGATGGGCTTCGAGCCGTCGTTCGAAGAATCCTCGCAGCCCAGAGCCGACCCCACCGTCGAGACCGAGGACTGGTCGGTCCCCATCGCTCCCCCGCCGGCTTCGCCGGGTCCGATGTGGTTCGTGGACGGCGTCCGCAGGGTCGAGCTTCGTGTGCTCGCCGACGAGGGAGGACGGCGAGTCCCCGGCCTGTTCGGGTCCTACGCCGTTGGTGCCGTCCGGTGTGACGGCAAAGCCTCTTTCGAGGCGAACAGGGTGTGCCGGGCCATCGTCCTCGGGGGCGGCATCGTCCCGGAGCGGGCGGAGTTGCCGTGCGGAGCCGAGCGGCTCGAGTTCGAGGCGGCCGTGGATCCTGGCGTCGACCCTAACAGCCCGTTGGAGCGACTCCAGCATCTGATGCGGGAGGCAGAGAACGCCCTCGCTGCCCGTGTCGTGCTGGACGGCGCCCCGCTGGTCGTGGCCGACGGACCGCTGCGCCTCGGTGAGGAGGGATCCCTTCCGGTGGTGGGCGTGATCAAGCGATTCGTCCGCCGCTACCTCGGACCGGAGCACGAGTCGCTGCTCGGTCGGCTTGGTCCCGGGCAGCGCACGCCGGTGTTCGCGCTGCAGGATCAGCAGTCGGCCGTTCGCGGGTTCTCGTGGTATTCGCGGCTCGTCGAGCTGCGGCCCCCGTGGCACGACCACACCGGTCTCGTTCGGTGCGAAGTTCGCGCGGCCGTCGGTGTGGAAGCGGCGCTCGGATTGGCCGACCTCCTGTCGGCCGTTCTCCCTGCATTTGCCGGGCGCGCCGCCGATCCACGGACGCCCCAGAACCTCGCGCCCGTGGCGGGGCTCGAAACGTGGCTCCGCCACCGGATGGGAGACCGTGGGATGATCCGTCGGCTCTGGTGGCCTGGCTGGCAGCAGAGGGGGAAACGAGCGCATGAGCGATCGCCCCGGGCGGAGCGTGGGCACGGGACCGGTCGAGGACGTCAGCGAGCCGGTCGGCATGGTCCTGGGCACCGAGGACGCCACCCCGTTGACCTTCTGGGTGGCCGTGGCTCCCGGGTCGTACCTCCAGCTCGACGACGCCGTGATCGTGGACACGGAGGTCCCCGGCCGTGGGCCGCTTCGGATCGCCGGCATCGTGCAGGACGTCCGGGCCCGTCACGAGGGAGCTTCGTTCGACTCCGACGTGTTCCTCGTGGACCGGGGCATCCTGCCGGTGGACACCGCGGTGGCGGCGCAGGTCGTGGCTACGCGGTTCGAGCCCGAGATCTTCGTCCCACCGATGCCGGGGCTGGCGGCCTCTCGGGCTCGGGGTAAGGATCGCGACGAGGCGCTGTACCTCGACCAGATGGAGCGGCGCGTGGCCGCCGGCCTCTCCCGGGACGGGGAGCCCATGTTCCTGGACCTCGACTTCCTGGACGGCTCGCGGGGGGCGCACGTGAACATCAGCGGGGTCTCGGGTGTCGCCACCAAGACCACCTACGCGTTGTTCCTGCTGTATGCCCTGTTCCACTCGCCGGTGTTGGGGGGCTACGGCGCCAACACCAAAGCCCTGGTGTTCAACGTGAAGGGCGAGGACCTGATGTGGCTGGACCGGCCCAATGCCCGGCTGGGTGAGGCCGGCCGAGCCGACTACGATCGCCTCGGACTCCCGGCTGGGCCCTTCGAGTCGGTGGGCCTGTGGGCCCCGGTGGCCGAGCGCTCGGGAGGCCAGGCCATTCCGGCGACCTCGGGGCGAAAGGAAGGTGTGCAGGCGTACTACTGGACGGTTCGGGAGTTCGTGCGCGAGCGTTACCTGCGGTTCCTGTTTGCCGAAGCGGAGGACGAACGGTCCCAGATCGCGGACCTGGTGGCTCGGGTGGAGTCCCATCTGGACCGGGAGTGCCAGGACGACCCCGACCACCAGGCCACGGTCGTCTACGGCGGCTATCCCGTGAAGGACTTCGACCATCTCTGCGAGATCGTGCACGAGAACCTGGAGGACGAGCACTCCTCGTGGCGCGGCCGGATGGCGGAAGGCACGGTGGCCGCGTTCCAGCGCCGGCTCGATGCCGGCCGCCAGCGGATCCGGCACTTGATCTGGGGACGGGACGCCGAACATCCCGAGCGCCACCGCATCGACTGGGAGGCCGCCCAGGTCAGCGTGATCGACATCCACGGTCTGCACGACCGGGCCAAGCGCTTCGTCACGGGCGTGGTGATCAAGCGCCTGTTCGAGGAGAAGGAGCGCCGGGGCACCCGTCTGCCCCTCACCTTCCTGGTGCTGGACGAATTGAACCGCTACGCCCCGCGCGAAGGCTGGAGCCCGATCAAGGAGGTCCTGCTCGACGTGGCCGAACGGGGACGATCCCTGGGGATGATCCTGATCGGCGCCGAGCAGACGGCGAGCGAAGTCGAACGAAGGATCATCGCCAATGCG
>VAYC01000387.1:2928-3436 GCA_005885025.1 Actinomycetota bacterium
GGGTTCCTGCCCGCGGTGACCCGGGCCCGGGCGTCGATCCTCAAGCCCGGCTCGATGATCCTCCAGCAGCCGCACATCCCGATCCCCATCCAGATCCGGTTCCCGTTCCCGTCGTGGGCGACGCGGGCCGAAGAGGCGGCCGAATCCGGGGCAGATCCTTTCGCGGCGTTCCGCCAGGACTAGGAGGGCTCGGCCTCCGTCGGACTACCAGCGACCTCGATGGACGACGTCCTCGAAAGGCCGCCGGTTGGGGTTGCGGATCGGCGCCAGGAGGCGGTCCGCCGGGTAGCCGAAGGCGATCAGATAGGCGGCGCGGCGATCCTTCGGGAGCCCGAGGACCTTCCGGGCCTGGTCCTGGTCCATGACGGCCGAGTGGCCGCTGCCGATCCCGAGGTCCGCCGCCGCCAGCATCATGCTCATGGTCGCCTGGCCGAGGTCGTACTCGATCGAGCAGCTCGTGTCCGGATCGTCGGTCTCTGGGGCGATCAGCGCCACGGTAGCCGCCGAG
>VAYC01000040.1 GCA_005885025.1 Actinomycetota bacterium
CCCAGCGGTGTGACCGTTTCGCTCATTCGCCCCTCCTCGCGATGTGGTTGTGCTTTGCAACGACGGGAAGGGAGCCTGCTCCCTCGCCGCGGCCGGAACCCTGATGCGGCCGGAAGGCGGACGTCGCTTCCGGCGCGAACGGACAAGAGGTTCGCGCCAGGTGCATTCCTCGGGCAGGAGCCCACGTCCGAGGAGTTGACGAAATCCTCCTCCTCCCACTAACTGACCACGCGCCAACCGGCCAAGTAGCCAAACTCACCGACCGTGGTTCGTCGCGGAGGTGTGACGTGACGAGGTCTCGGCTCGACCTCACGCGGACGCAGATCCTCGCGTTCCGTCGGCACGTCGGCGCGCTCGACCAGCGGCTCCCACGCGGACGGCGCTCGCTCCGGCGTGCGGCGTGGGCGGGCCTGCAGGACAGCATGCCCCGAGCCGCGCTCCTCTCGATCCATGCGCGCGTCGAGGGGACCGAACCGTCCACCTGGGAGGACCCATCGCTCGTCCAGCTCTGGGGGCCGCGTTACGGCGCGTACGTCGTCGCGGCACGCGACCTCACGGTCTTCTCGCTCGGGAGGCTGCCGGACGATGCCAAAGGCCGTCGGGTCGCGGAGGACCAGGCCGCCCGCCTGCACGCCCTCCTCGGCGGGACGAGGATGACCTACGGCGAGGCGGGGCGCGCGCTCGGCGAACACCCCAACCGGCTGAGGTACGCCGCACCGACCGGCACGGTCCTGATCCGTTGGGACGGCGCGCGGCAGCCGACCATCTGGACCGTCCCGCCACCCGGGGTCGACCCGAACGAGGCTCGACTCGAGCTCGCGCGCCGGTATCTGCACGTCTTCGGCCCCGCCACGCCCGAGGCATTCGCCGGTTGGGCGGGGATATCCGCGCGGGGTGGCGTCGCGGCGTTCGACGCGCTCCGCAGGTCGCTGACCCCGGTGCGAACACCGGTCGGTGACGCGTGGATCCTCACCCCCGACGAGGCGACGTTCCGCGCCACCCCCGGGCCCACGGCCTCCGCACGGCTCCTCCCGAGCGGCGACGCGCACTTCCTCCTCCAGGGAGACGATCGCGAACTCCTGGTCCCTGACGCCGACCGTCGCCGCGCGCTCTGGACCCCGCGCGTCTGGCCGGGTGGCATCCTGGTCGCGGGCGAGGTCGTCGGGACGTGGCGACGCGCGGAAGCGACGGTGACCGTCCAAGCCTGGCGCCGTCTCTCGCGCGCGGCACGCGACGCGGTCGAGGCGGAAGCGGAGTCCTTGCCGCTGCCCGGTCTCGCGGGGCGGATAATCGTCCGCTGGGACGACTGACGCGACTGGCTCGTCGAGACGCCACGTCCATACCTCGGCCCACTCAGGGTTCTGGTGGTGCAGGCGCTCCGTCACGGGAACGCCCGCCGGGAGCAGATCTGCGCCCTCCTTGAAAGGGGCAGGGATGCAGCCTGCGGGCGTCCAGGCGTGGGCGTATGCGGATGCAACCCGGCGAGGAGGGAAACGAAGTCCCGACGATCGCGACGCTACTGGTGGACGTTCCGGAGTCGGCCGTTACAATCGCGCTCGAAAGCGGACCATGAGCGACCTCGACCCCTTCTTCAGGTATTACGCGGAGCGCTACATGGCTTCGGACGTCGATGCGGTCAGCGCGATGTACGAGGCGCCGATGTTCGCCCTCCGCGAAGGGAGGGCAATCCACCTAGCCGACAGGAAGGCGGTGCGCGAGCACCTGACCGAGCTCATGGCCGCCTACGCGCGGTCGGGAGCGGTTAGGGCCGACATCGCTGCGCTCGACGTCGTCCCGCTGGGCAAGTCAAGCGTGTTCGTTACTGTGCATTGGCACGTGCGCGATGCCAGCGGCGGCCTTCTGAAGGACTTCGACAGCACGTACCACCTCCTCCGCGTGGACGCAGACTGGCGGATTCTGTCGTACACGAACCACGACGAGTGACGTGAACGCCCCGAACTTCGGGCATCCCTTTTGGCCCGCTGAGTACCGGGTTCTTTGAATTCGACTTTCAGGGAGCGGGTGGGCTCCGGCACCACAAGGGCGACCGGAACCAGCGACCCGCGTGTTGTCACCCAGCCGAAGGCTGCCCAGGTCCACCAGAGCGCCGCAAGGATGAGCATGCATGCCCGAGCCCACCCCACGTGGCGTTGTCCGACAGCACCGTCGTGATCTGCGTGAATGCCAAGACGAAGACGAGGTCGAAGTAGAACTCGAGCGGAGTGACCCGATGCTCGGGCTCTGCGTGCTGGTCGCTCACAGCCGGACCCTAGCGCGGAATGATCGTGGTTTCGAAACCACCAGCGCGCCCACAGAGGAAACCGTTGGCCGCACAGGCAGCAGGGCAGGCTCAGGGACACACCGAGTCACGGCGTCGAGGTTCAAGACACTCTTAGCACTAAGGAGCAGGCTCTGACCGGTCGGCGCGACGCCAGAGTGCTTTCAGCGAGTCCGCGAGCCGCTCGGGTTCGATCCGATGCGGTGGGTCAAAGTGATGTCGATCCTCGAACACCTCAAGCTGAAAGTCTGAGAAGACGGCGCTGAGCCGGGTAGCGATCCGGCCGAACTGGTCGGGGTTGCTCAGCCCGCCAAGTGCGAAGTAGACGGGGCGATCAAAGCGTGCCAGCGCACCGTGATCGAGGTCGTACGACCTGAACGTCTTCATGAACGCGCGGATCCCGCCAGGACGCTTCGCCATCCAGGGCGGAGGTTCCCCCGAGGGCGGTGGAGGTAGCTCGACCCCAGGCTTGACGTTGAGTCGCATGAACGCGCGCATGAACTGGTCTAGCGGGAGTGCCTCAACCCGGTCGTATTGGCGCCAGAGCGCCTGCTCGGCCTGGCTGAGCTCCCAGCGCCCGGCCCAGGCCGGCTCCAGCAAGGCGAGGCTCGACAGCCGCCCCGGATGGCGAGCAGCGACCGCCAGTGATGCAGCACCACCGCCGGAATAGCCGACGAGATGGAACCGCTCCCATCCGCGTGCACCGGCATCGCGCAGCACGCCGGCGACCTCCAGATCCAAGGTGTAGTCACGCGGAGCCTCATCCGTCGCGTACATCTCCAACTCCTTCGCGACCACATCGGCATCCGAGCCGAGAGCCTCCACCAACGAGCCGTACGCGAGTTCGGCCGGAAGCACGCTGCCCGGAAGCAGGATCACCCGAAACGGCACCATCCACGAACCCTGCCACGCCCGCCGATCATCCAGCAAGTCTCAGCCGGTCATCCTGAAACGAGTGCTGGGCTCCCTCGTCGATTGGTTACTCGGGAGCGGGACTACTTCGACGCCAAGACGTCGACCGGCCTGGGTGCCAAGAAGCACGACGAGAGGTTCCGAAAACTATGCGAGGCTGATCCCCGCGCGGAGGCCGCGACCGAGAATCGAGGAGAGCCGCGCGACCTCCGCCTCCAGCGCTTTTCGCTGGGGCCTGCCGGCCTCCCTGAACCAGGCGACGCGCACCTGCTCGCCATCCAGGTTCCAGGTGCCGCGCACGACCCCACCTGCCACCACGACCGGTGAGATCCAGCCGCTCTGCTTGCTCACCGCGCCCCGCCGCGCTGCCGGCACGACGTGGCCGTCGCCGGTGCCGGCACCAAGCACGTACTGGTCGAAGCCCGGGAGCATCCGCACGGTAGGCGTGCCCTTCGCCGCAGCCAGCCCGTCCATGTCCTCCGCCAGGACGTACGCGCGTTCACCGTCCACCTCGACGTCAATCAGCCGGTCGCCGAGCGCGCCGAACCAGGTCCGAAGCTGTCGTTTGCCAAACCAGCCGCCGGCCAGCCAGTTGCCGAAGGCATCGAGGGTCGCCGGCCCGTAAGCGCCGAAATAGGCGACGATGGCGACGGGCGCCGCCTCATCCGGATCCGGGACTCCGGCCCAGCGCGAGCTGGCTGCCTCCGGGCGCATGAAGGTCACACGTCCGCTCCGGCTCGGTCCGAAACAAAGGTCACCTTGCCAGGCGAGCGGCTTCAGGAGCGTGCCCCAGCCTGACCGCAGCCCTTCGCCGATATGCGCCAACCCCCGCCGTCCGATGACGGCGGTCACCAGTTCGTCGCGAGTGAGGACCGTGCCGTCGAGCGCTTCTTGGACCGCGGCGCGAAGGTCATCCATCATGTCCGTTGTCACGTCGAAGTAGCGTTGCCAGCTCGGCCGCTCCCACGATCGCCCTGAGGCCATCAGCGAAAGGAAGGCTCCACCCTCCTTCGGTGTGAGCAGGTGGAGCGCACCCCGCATCGCCCAGGTCTTGATGAGGTGCCCCTGGGACAGCGCGCGGCCAACCTCCCCGGGCCGCGACGCCTCGCGCCGGACACGGACCACGAGCTCGGCGGACGACGCAACTTGGGCCTGGACCCCGCAGAGCCGGCGGACCACGTGAGTGACGGGCAGCGTACCGACCGGATCCAGCAGGTGCCGCTGCATCCGCCACGCGAGCGCCTGCCGCCAGCTGATCTTCACGGCCATGTGGCAAGCGTATCGTGGCCAGCCACCCAGCCAAGTCTTCGTGGCGCTTGTAGGAGTCTACGAACGGTCGGCCTTACGTGATTCCTGTCGCGTGGGACCAGACGACCTGCCATCGTCCATCACGCCGCTCGTAAACGTCGGTGTGCCAATAGGGCCGGCGCGGTACGTGGTGGCCGTCAGACATCATCTCCAGCTCGGAGCGGTACCGGATCACGGCCGCCATGCTCTCGGTGTACAGGCGGACTGCGATCGGCCCGGCGTCCCAGACGAGGTAGTTGAGATCTCCGGATGCAACACGCCCGAGGTACTCGTCCTTGGAGAGTTCTTGACCCGAAGGGGTGACCAGCTGGAAGTCCTCAGCATGAAACGCTCGGGCTCGGTCGAGGTCGCCCTCCACCAACGCACGGAGCCGATCGAGTTCGGTGGCGCGAAGTGCCTCAGCCTGGGCCGAGTGCGGCGGCCTTTTCTCACGCGGATCCTGTGACACGCTGTCGAGTATCGCAGCTCGGTATGGACCGGCTTGATCTTGGGCGATTTGGCGCCACCGGCGGCCATACTTGGCTGTATGCCGCGGTTCAGACCCTCGGATGTGATCGGGAGGGCGGTCGTGCTTGTTGAGGGGATCAGCGACCAGCTCGCGGTCGAAGCGCTAGCCGAGCGCCGTCGTCGGAATCTCGGTGCTCAGGGCATTTCCGTTGTTCCGATTGGAGGTGCGAAGAACATCGGAAGCTCCCTGGATCGGTTCGGCCCTCAGGGGCTTGACGCCAGACTCGCGGGCCTCTATGACGCCGCAGAGGAGGGCGACTTCCAGCGCGGTCTCGAGCGGGCCGGCCTCGGCTCCAACCTCACTCGCGCCGATATGGAGCGACTCGGTTTCTACATGTGCGTCGCCGACCTGGAGGACGAGCTGATCCGCTCCCTCGGTGCCGCCTCCGTGGAAAGGGTCGTCGACGCTCAGGGTGACCTTGGATCGTTCCGCACACTCCAGAAGCAACCTGCATGGCTCGGACGGACAACTGAGGAGCAGCTTCGACGCTTCATGGGCAGCGGCGCCCGGCGGAAGATCCGATACGCGCCCTTGCTCGTCGAGGCGCTGGATCTCGCCCGCGTTCCCCGGCCGCTGGACCGTGTACTTGCTCATGTCTGATCTTCATGGAATCGACAACCGGGGGAGGCGCTATGTCAAAGCTGAGATTCCACATTTCGATGTCCCTGGACGGTTTCGTTTCCGGACCCAACCAGAGCGAGGAGCACCCGCTGGGCGAGGGCGGCATGCAGCTTCACGAATGGGTCATCGGGCTGGCGGCGTGGCGTGAGCGCCACGGCCAGGTCGGCGGCGAAGTCAACGCGTCCACCAAAGTCGTCGAGGGATCGCTCGAGAACATCGGCGCGACCGTGATGGGACGGAACATGTTCGGCGGCGAGGGCCCATGGGGACATGACCCCTGGGACGGCTGGTGGGGCGACGACCCACCCTTTCGCGGGCCGGTTCTTATCATCACCCACCATCCCCGCGAGCCCGTCGCCAAGAAGGGGGGAACCACCTTCACCTTCGTTACCGACGGCATCGAATCCGCCCTCGAGCAGGCTCGGGCGGCGGCCGGCGGCCAGGACGTCTCCCTGGGTGGCGGGGCGAACGTCGCCCAGCAGTACCTGAAGGCAGGGCTGATCGACGAAATGCAGATCCACCTAAGTCCCGGTCCTGCTCGGGGATGGCGTCCGGCTGTTCGACAACCTCGCGGGCGCGGACGTCGGGCTCGAGTGCACCCGGGTGATCGAGGCCCCTGGCGTTACCCACGTCACCTACCGCGTTTTCCGTTAATTGCCAGGTCGACCCAAACAACGCACCCTCTCTCACGGAAGGAGGCTGCAATGGCCGGGCCAACCAGCGTCGAGGAATACCTGGCGGCCCTTCCAGAGGAATCGCGCGCCGCTTTGGAGAAGCTTCGGAAAACGATCAAGGCCGCCGCCCCCAAGGCAACAGAGGCGATCGGCTACCAGATGCCGGCATTCAAGGATCATGGTCGATTCCTCGTTTCCTTTGCAGCGTTCAGGGACCACTGCAGCCTCTTCCCCGCCAGCAATGCGGTGATGGAGGCGCTCGGGGAAGAGCTGAAGCCTTACCTCGCGGGAAAAGGAACGCTGCGCTTTCAGCCCAACAAGCCCATCCCGGCCGCACTCGTGAAGAAGATCGTCAAGGCCCGGCTCGAGGAGAACGCTGTACGCCGGGCGAAGCCTCGGTCGGGCTAACTTGCGCTGAGGCTTCCTGGGATCGGGTCTCGCCAGTACCGCTGGAAAAGCCGGTACATACCGCGACTTGACCGACCGGGCTGCTAGGAGGACCTCCCTCGAGGCCCTAAACGACCTGGCCTCCAGGTGCCTTCATGCCTAGATCAGGAACTAGCTCAGGGATACCTATTGGAGGTGCACGTTGAAGAAGTTGCGAAGTGCTTTGAGGCGAGACCCGCGGCAGGTGGAGGATCCGGACGCCTCTGATCAGCTCCGACGGCGCTCCGCTCGGCAACGCCGTCGACGGATAGGCATCGCCGGCCTTGCTCTTGCGATCGCCGGAGGGGGTATCGGAGTGGTCCGGTTCGCATTCGCCCACCCTGGGACATCTGCGGTCCCTGCCACCTACCGCGGCACCGGTTCACCTTCTGCCTCCGCCCGGCCGTCGCCCACGGCGTCAACGGCATCACCGGCCTCACCGTCCCTCTGCTCGAACACTGGGATGCACGTCTCGGTCGAGGGTACGGAGGGCGCGGCCGGGACCATCCGGTACGTCTGGCGCGCCCAGAACATCTCGGCCAAGCCGTGCAAGTCCTTCGGCTACCCGGGGATGGACGTCCACGGAACCCGTGGATGGCTGGACCTGCAGGTCCACCGGGGTGGGTTCCCCGATATCAACCAGGCCGCCAAGCATATCGTGGTGGCCCCGGACCACTCTCTGTACTTCGTCAGCTACTGGTCGGACGTGACGACCAACGCCGGCTCGTGCACGCAGTTCGACCGGGTGAAGGTGACCCTTCCGGACAACTACGTCTCGAACGTGATCTCGGCGACGGGCTGCTTGAACCCCGACTCGGTGGACGTCGGACCTGTGACGACGAGCATGTCTGCCGGGTAACACGGGGCAGTAGCCAGGTTCCTGGGTGTCCGTTGGTCCCGGCCGGTTTGCAGGTTCACGGGGACCGACAGAGGATTGCACAGGTGCGTCAAGGACA
>VAYC01000041.1 GCA_005885025.1 Actinomycetota bacterium
CCACTCGTCGCCGTGTCCTCCGGTCTGCGAAAGCATCCGGATCGAGATCTGGAGGCGAGGGCCCGGGATCAGCCCGTCCGCCACCGCCTGCTTCACCCCGAGGTCGGCGCCGCCCGCATCACGGGCGGTGGTGATCCCCGCCCGGAGTGTGGCTTCCAGGTTCCTTGCCCCTTCGTAGAACCGGTAGGAGAAGGGCGTCTGGATGCCGCGCATGAGGTCGATGTGGCTGAACATGACGTGCGTGTGGCAATCGAACAGCCCGGGCAGCAGGACCCGGTCGGAAAGATCGACCGACTCGTCTCCATCGAGACCGGTTCCCACGTCGGCGATCCGGCCGTTCTCGATCACGACGTCGGCGACCGACAGGGAACCGGAGCGCGGTTCGAACACCCGGGCGCCTGCGAGCAGGGTCCTCATGACTGTCCTCCTCCTTCGTCAGGGCGCGGCGGGGGTGATACCGGTCCGGGGATCCGATACGAGGCGGGAGGGAGTCGCGGGGGTGGCTCCGCCGGGCGGGCCCGTCTCGGACGACCATACGTTCGGAACAGCCGCGACAGGTCCTCGCGCTCGATGACGCCGACCAGTCTCCCCCCGTCCATCACCAACACGGTCTGGGCCCTCCCATCCTGGATCCGGTCGGCCACGTCAATCATCCGCTCCGCCGGGCCGGCCATCGCCACGGCATCGGTCCCGACCATGGCGTCTCGCACCGGGCGGTCCGGGGCGGCGCCCCTGGCCATTCGGAGCGAGATGAACCCGACCACGCGGCCGTCGTCCACCACCGGAAAGGCCTCCCCGTCCCGTCCTGAAAGGAACCGGTCGATGGCCGTCCCGATCAAGAGGTCGGCCGGCACCGTTGGCGGAGGCGGAGACATCACCTGTCCGGCGGTGGTCGACTCGAGCGCTCGGCGCCGATCGGCTTGGGCCAGGGCCGCGGTCGAGGACGAATACAGCATCCAACCGATCAGGAGGGGCCACACGCCGCCGATGTCGCCGGTGCTCGCCACGTCGGCGATCCCCGCCGCGGCGATCAGGCCAGCCACGACCTGACCGGCCCGTGCGGAGAGCCGGGTGGCCCGCGACCGCTTGCCGGTAACCCGCCACAGGATGGCCATGAGCACCCGGCCTCCGTCGAGGGGAAGGCCCGGGAGGAGGTTGAACGCTCCCATGAACAGGTTGAGCAGGGCGAGGTAGCCGAACATCGCTCGGAGCGCGTGCAAGCCCGCGCTGCCCGTCGCCACGTGCAGGGCCAGGAACAGTGCGCCCAGGCCTCCCGTCACGGCCGGGCCCACCGCGGCGAACAGGAATTCGTCGGCGGGCCGTTCGGCTTCCCTGCTCCCGGTGGTGAAGCCGCCGAACATGAACAGCGTGATGCCGCGGACGGGGATCCCTCTGGCCCGAAACGCGGCGGCGTGGCCCAGCTCGTGGGCGAGGATCGAGATCAGGAACAGGGCCGTCGTGGCGAGTGCCAGCCCCAGGGCCGGTGCGGAGGCGAGGGGCGGATCCACCGAGTGGATCCGGAACGCGAAGAACTGGAGCGTCGCGGTGTTCGAGAAGAAGATCCACAGGTTGTAGGTGATGAGGATGCCCAGCAGAGCGAGAGAGGGCTCCGCGCGAACCTCGACACCCCCGATACGACCGAGCCTCCAGCCGCCGCGCACGCGTCGTCCTCAGACCGCCAGGTCCACGCGCTCGGGATGCGTGTAGACGTTGAACCCTCCGTCGCGGACGAACCCGACCACCGTCATCCCGAGATCGTCGGCGGCCTCGACCGCCAGGCTCGACGGCGCGGACACCGCGCACACGATGGGAACCCCGGCCAGGGCCGCTTTCTGCACGATCTCGAAGCTCACCCGGCCCGACACCATCAGCATGCTATTCGCCAAAGGCAACTCGCCTCGCATGAGCGCCCATCCCACCAGCTTGTCGACCGCGTTGTGCCGCCCGACGTCTTCCCGCACGGCCGCGACGCCACCCCCACCGTCGAACAGGCCGGCCGCGTGAAGGCCTCCCGTCTGCTCGAAGATCCTCTGTGCCTCTCGCAACGTGGCGGGAAGGCCCGTGATCGCCGATCGCGCCACCACCGGGCCCGGCCCGACGCCGGCGCACTCCACCTTCACCTGGTCCAGCGAGGCCTTCCCGCAGACCCCGCAGCTCGAGGTGGCGTAGAAGTTCCGCTGAAGCGAGGTCGGATCGAAAGTGCGCGACAGCCTCACGGTGACCACGTTGTACCGCTGCTCCGCCGGAGGGAGATCGCAGTACGCCACGGAGACCACGTCGTCCCTCGCGTGGATCAGGCCCTCGGTCCACAGGAAGCCGGTGGACAGCTCGAAGTCGTTCCCGGGAGTTCGCATGGTCACGGCGACGCTGGCCGGCTCCTGGCCGGGACCGCCGACCCGGATCTCCATGGGCTCCTCGGCAGCAAGTCGATCGGCGCGCTCGAATCGCTCCTCGGCGCGTACGGTGGTCACGCGGGCCGCGGTGACGTTTCGCCGTAGGGGAATGGCGGGGTCCATCCGTCCATTATCCCCGGGCCGACAGCTTCACCGGCCCGAGGGTTTCGACGCCCGGCGCTCGGCTCGGCAGTCGACCGTCTCTGCCTCGGTCACCACGAGGTCGACCGGTTCGTCCTCCACCCCGTGCGGCACTGCCGGAACGAGCTGAGCGTGGAAGGCGATCCCGACCCGGACGGCGTACGTCCCGACCCGAACCAGGTACCGGTCGTAGTGCCCCCCTCCGTACCCCACGCGATACCCGAGCCGGTCGAAGGCAAGCCCGGGAACCAGAACCACATCCACCTCGGTCGGGTGCACCGCCACCCGTTCGGTTGGCTCCATCGGCCCGTAATCCGTCGCCACGAGCGAATCGCTGGCCGGTGCTTCGGCCGCCTCGATGTCGTGTCCCTCCACGAAGGGGAGGAGCACACGGCGACCCTCGTCGTGGAGGCGGCGAGCGATCCATTCGGTGGGGACCTCCGAGCCGAACGAAGAGAACGACAGGACGGTGCGAGCCGTTTGCAGCGCTGGCACATCGAACAACCGCGACATCACTCGCTCGGCTGAAGCCGCCCGTTCCTGCGGGGAGATGGCCACGCGCATCCTCCGCATCCTCGCGCGCAGGGCCGCCTTCCGCCGGGCCAGCGAGTCCATGAGGCGAGGCCTAGCCCGGGTCGACCTGGGCCGGGATCAGGGCACGAGCGGCCGCGACCGCCTCGGCCAGCGCGTCCTCCTTGGGTGAGCCCTCGGCGATCCTCCGTCCCACATGAACGCCGGCCATGAACGTCGACAGGGGGGCCAGTCTCCGCTCCACGCCGTGCGCCACGTCCCGAGCCAGCTTGAGGACCGCTCCAACCTCACTCGGCTCCATCGGTTCCTCTCCGAGCGCCGCCGCCAGGTTGTCCATCCATTCGTCCACGCCAAAGCCTCCTCGGTTGGCAGGGACAGGGTAATGCTGAACGTTCGCAGAGGCGGCTTATCGCTTCCGCCGGGCGTAGTCGGCGGCGATACCG
Source organism: Actinomycetota bacterium (assembly GCA_005885025.1). Lineage (GTDB taxonomy): Bacteria > Actinomycetota > UBA4738 > UBA4738 > UBA4738 > AC-52. Next base: position 3,509 of record VAYC01000041.1, read on the forward strand.
ATCGACTCCGCGAGCTGCTTCATTCGCCGCGCCAGGCGCCGCATGAACAGGAGGAGCTTCGCCACCGTGACCACGATGAGTCCCGTGCCTCCCGTGATCATGGAGAAGATGGCGAGCTTCCTCCAGGGATGGGGTGACTGACCCGCGTCCGGAGGCTCGGAGAGTTCGATGATGCGGACCCCCGGGTACGCGAGCGCCGCCGAGGCCACGGCCTCCTCTTGCGCGACGAAGCTGCGGTTGCTCCGGATCACCACTCCCTCGGAATGCAGGAAGCGGTAGCGCCACAGCCGATCAGGTGCCTTCCAGAGCTCGACGGTTCCCGGCCCGGTTCGAGGTCCGGAAACCCGGTCGGTCCCGAGCGCATCCGTCATTCGGCCACCTCGACGTGGTCCACCTCGAGCTGCCCAGGTTCGAGCAGGCCATGGCCGGGAGACGGTTCGAGGCGCTCGACCCCGGAGTCGCCCACCAGGGCTCGCCCGGGGATGAAGGCCTTGGCGGGAACGTGGAGCACGCTGTCGGCTTCGGCCCGGAGGAGGGCCGAGAGCCAGGCATAGGTCACGCCGAACACCACGAACGGAACGGTGACCACCAGGATGCGGAAGACCCACGTGACCGTGTCGACCGAGATCAGGAAGAACTTCGCGATCACGTCGTTACTCGCCGCGAAATGCAGCAGCAGATAGAACGAGAACGCGGCCGCGCCGAAGGCGGACCGGAAGGGATGCTCTCGGGGCCGGTCGAGAAGTTGGTGCTCTGCCCGATCGCCCGTGAACCGGCGCTCCAGGAATGGCCACGCGTAGAGGACCAGGAAGGTGAGGCCCGGAAGTAGCACGGCCGGGTAGAAAGGGTTCGGGACGGCGTGGCCGAACGAGCGGAACTCCCACGGCGGGAAGATCCGGAGCGCCCCCTCGATCCATCCGAGGTACCAGTCGGGCTGGGCCGGGGACGTCACCGTCGAAGCGTTGAACGGTCCGTACAGCCACACCGGGTTGATCTGGAGGAGTCCGCCCATGGCTCCGAGCACCCCGGCGATCCCGAAGAAGAGGCCCACGGACTTCGCTGCGTAGGTCGGCCACAGCTTCGAGCCCACAACGTTGGTCTCGGTACGTCCCGGGCCGGGGAACTGTGTGTGCTTCTGCCGCCACAGCACGGCAAGGTGGGCGGAGATGAGCCCCAGGAGAAGGGCCGGCACGATCATGATGTGGGCGATCAGCAACCGGCGCAGGATGTCGTCGGAGGGGAACTCGCCACCGAAGATCAGGAACGCGGTCCACGTCCCCACGAGCGGGACCGAAAGCGCGATCGAATAGGCGATCCTCAAGCCCGTGCCAGAGAGCAGGTCGTCGGGCAGCGAATAGCCGGTGAAGCCGTTGAAGATCCCCAGGAGCAGCAGCGTCACGCCGATCATCCAATTGAGCTCGCGCGGCCGCCGGAACGCGCCCGTGAAGAAGATGCGGAGGATGTGAAGGACGATCGCGGCGATGAACAGGTTCGCCGCCCAATGGTGCATCTGACGGAACACCATGCCGCCCCGGACGTCGAAGCTGATCTTCAACACTGAGGCGTAGGCCTCCGACATGGGCGTCCCTCGCAGGGGGCGTAGCTGCCCTCGTAGATCACCTGCTTCGCGCTCGGGGTGAAGAAGAACGTAAGGAACGTCCCGGTCAGCACCAGGATCACGAACGAGTACAGGGCGATCTCGCCCAACATGAACGACCAGTCGTCCGGGAAGACCTTGTTGAGGGCGTGATGGGCGAAGCTCGATGCGCGGAGACGGTCGTCGAACCACCGGGCGAGCCGCTTGGTGATCACGGCCCCTCGTTCCAGAAGCCGGGGCCGACCGGTTCGGAATAATCGTCCTGGGCCCGGAGGAAGCCGTCCGTGCCGACCTCCAACGGGAGCTGCGGTAGGGGGCGAGTGGCCGGTCCCCCGATTGGCTTGGCGCCCTCTAGGACGTCGAACACGGACTGGTGGCATGGGCAGAACAGGCTGTTCGACGACTGCTCGTAGAGGCCCACCGGGCACCCCGCGTGCGTGCAGATCTTCGAGTAGGCGAGATAGCCGTCGGGCGACCACGATTCGCGTCCGGGCAGCGGTTGAAACGTGGAGAGGTCCACGCGAACGAGAATGGTCTGGGAGTCCGCGGCGCCCGTATGGCCTTCCGGGAAGACGGTCAGTACGCCGCCCACCGGAAGGTTCGTCGCCGCTACCGGCGCGCCCTCCGAAGTTACCAATCGTGATCCCCGCCGCCATGCCGTCTGGAACAGAGACCGCCCCGGCTTGGGCCCGAGCGAGCGGATCGGGAACACCGCCGCGGCGGCCAGCGCGCCGAGCGCCACCAGGAGCATCCGCCCCAGGAAGCGCCGGCGGGGGATGGCCGCTTCCGTTCGAGCGAAATCCTCCTCGAAGGTCTGCCGCTCGACGGTCGGCGAGGCCATCGGCTCGCGTTCCTCGACGAAGGGCCCCGCTGGCGGGATGTGCTTGCCCCACCACACGAATCCCAGCGCCAGGCTGCCAAGGCCCACGCCGATCAGCCCGCCCTCGATCTGCGGCTGTCCCCCAAGCGCGTAGAGCACGGTGAGGCCGACGGAGGCAGCGGCGGAGAGGGCGAAGGCCCCGGCGATGGCGCCGACGTACCCGCGGCTTGCGCCACTCCGCCGGCTCATCGGCTCTTCGTCCCGATCCACCGGATGAACACGACGAGGATCAAGAGGCCGCCCGCCCACGCCACCAGTCCCTCGACGATCGGCCCGAGGTGGGCCAGGCTGGCCCCGCCTCTGTCCCGGGGGTGCTGGAGATAGAGGACGTAGCGGATCACCGAGTCCAGCTGGTGCTGGTCCAGGACGTCCGGCCCGAACTTCGGCATGTTGCCGGTTCGCAGGCCCTGTCCGCCCAGGCGAACGGCCTCGGCGATCTCGGTCGGGGTGGAGTCCTGAAGCCTGGGAGCCTGGAGGCCGTTGGTGAGGGCCCCGCCGATGCCGGTGCTCGAGTGGCAGGCGGCGCAGTTGACCTGGTAGAGCTGGCTCCCCTCCCCGAGGCTCCCCGCCTGCGGGTCCGCCACCGGGATGGGCGGGCCTGGTCCGAGCGATGCCACGAACTCAGCGAGCTCGGCGATCTGGCGAGGTGTGTACGCCGGCGTCTTGCGTTGGGGCTGGCGCTCCACAATGGCGATCGGCATCCGCCCCGTGCGGAGCATGAAGTCTGCCGACGCGGCCCCCACGCCCAGCAGGTCGGGGCCTCGCGGTGTGCCCTCGCCCTGCGTGCCGTGGCACCAAGCGCAGTCCTGCTCATAGAGGCCACGGCCCGCAGCCGCCTCCGGGCTGAGGGGCTGGGCGGTGATGGTGACCGAAGGCGTCGACGTGGGGCTTTGGGCGTGGCTGGCGGACCGTCCTAGTGCGAGC
>VAYC01000042.1:0-20117 GCA_005885025.1 Actinomycetota bacterium
GATCATGGCCGTCTCCAGGACCAGGAAGGCCACCATGTAGTACTTGACCTGCCGGTCGACCCGCCAAGACACGAGGATCGCCGCCGGCATGAGGAACGCGGTCAGCAACACCATGACCAGGCTGATCCCGTCCACGCCCAGGATGTAGTTGAAGTTGAGGGAGGGAACCCAGGCCGCGCGTTCCACCAGCTGGAAGCCGGGGGCGTTCGTCGAGTAGTTCGCGAGGACGCCGAGCGCGACGCCGAACGTGGTCACCGTGATCGCCAGAGCCCACCAGCGGTGAAGGTTCATCGCCCGCGCCGGGACCACCAGAGCGATGATCGCTCCGGCCAGCGGGAGGAAGGTGACCGCTGTGAGCCAGGGCATCAGAACCTCACCGCCAGGTAGGCGAGGACGGCCGCCGCCCCCAGAAGGATGGCATAGTTCCTGACAAGGCCCGTCTGGATCTTCCGGCCCGAGCGCGCCGCCGCCGAGACCAGGGTCCCGATCCCGTTCGACGCGCCGTCGATCACCGGCTTGTCGATGACGTAGGCGGTGAATGCCGCGCCGAGCTTCGCCGGGCCGACGATGGCGCTGCTGTAGAAGTCGTTCACGTAGAAGCCGCTCTGGAGCGCTCGCTTCCCGGCGGCGAACCGAATCCGCACCGCCATCCAGTCGATCCGGCCGGACAGGTAGACGAACCAGGCCAGGAGGATGCCGGCCAGAGCGATCGCCACGGACACGATGGACAGCACGAGCTCGGAGGGCCCCGACACGGCCTCCTTCGTCCGGCCCAGGACCGGACTCAGGAACTTCGGCAGCAGGCCGGTCGTGGCCGAAAGCCCGAGCACGCCAGCCGCAGCTGCCCCCACCGACAGGGCGACGAGGGCGGTCCGCATTCGCGTCGGCGGATCGTGGGGATGTCCGTCGTACCGTCGCTCGCCGAAGAACGTGAGGAACGTGCCCCGGCTCTGGTACACCGCGGTGAGGAGGGCCGCGAACAGGGCGATGTACCAGAGCCCGATGCGGCCGGACTGCCTGGCGGCCGCCACGACCTGGTCTTTGGCGAAGAAGCCCGACAGCGGCGGGATGCCGGCCATGGCCAGCCAGCCGATGACCCACGTGGCGGCGGTGATCGGCATGACTCGCCGAAGCCCGCCCATCCTGGTCATGTCGGTCTCGTCATCCGGCAGGGCATGCATCACGCTGCCCGCTCCCAGGAACAGCAGCGCCTTGAAGAAGGCGTGCGCCACCAGGAGGAAGATCGCCGCCGAGTATGCGCCCATCCCCGCGCCGAAGAACATGAAACCGAGCTGGCTGATGGTGGAATAGGCGAGCATCCGTTTGATGTCGTCCTGGCCGATCGCCGAGAACCCGGCGTAGATGGCCGTGACGATCCCCACGACGGCCACGATGGTCAGCGAGACGGCCGAGGCCTCGAAGATCTGATGCGACCGAACCACCAGGTACACGCCGGCCGTCACCATGGTGGCGGCGTGGATGAGGGCGGAGACGGGCGTGGGACCCTCCATGGCGTCGGGCAGCCAGACGTGCAACGGCAGCTGGGCCGACTTCCCCCCCGCGCCGGCGAACAGCAACAGCGCCATCACGGTGGCCGTCCCGTTCGGCAACCCGTGCGCGGCCGACAGGACGGGGCCGAAGTCGAGCGAGCCGAACCGGTGCCAGATGAAGATGATGCCGATCAGCAGGGCCGAGTCCCCGATCCGGGTGGTGATGAAGGCCTTCTTGGCGGCATCGGCGGCGACCTTGCGTTCGAACCAGAACCCGATCAGCAGGTAGGAGCAGAGGCCCACGCCCTCCCACCCCACGTACAGCAGGAGGTAGTTGTCGGCCAATACCAGGATCAGCATGAAGAAGACGAACAGGTTCATGTAGCCGAAGAACCGGCTGTAGCGAGGGTCGTTCCGCATGTAGTCGATCGCGTAGAGATGGATCAGCGCGCCCACTCCAGTCACCGTGAGCGCCATCACCGCGGAGAGTGGGTCCACGCGGAACGTCACGCTCACGTGGAAGTTGCCGACGGCGATCCAGTCGAACAACGTGTGATGGAGCAGTCGCTGCCCCACCGGCTTCGACGCCAGGTCGGCGAACGTCGCCACGGCGACGCCGAACGCCGCTGCCACGGTCGCCGACCCGAACCAGCCCGCAGCCGCTCCCTTCCACCGCCGGCCGGTGAGCAGCAGGATCGCCGCGCCGGCCAGGGGGAGGGCAGGGATCACCGGGGCCAGGGTCACGTGGTCACCCCTTCAGCAGGTTGGCGTCGTCGACGTCCGCGCTTCGCCGCTTCCGGTACAGCGACACGATGATGGCCAGGCCGACGACCACCTCGGCCGCCGCCACCACCATCGAGAAGAACGCCAGCACCTGCCCTGTCAGGTTCCCCTGCTCCCGGGAGAAGGCAACCAGCGCGAGGTTTACCGCGTTGAGCTGGAGCTCGATCGACATGAAGATGATCAGCGCGTTGCGCCGCACCAACACCCCGATCGTCCCGATCGTGAACAGCAGGGCCGAGACCAGCAGGAAGTAGGAGATCGGGGTCCTCACGGCACCGGCTCCTCGACCGGGACGTCGACCGGGGCGTCGATCGTCTCCTCCTCCGCGACGCGCCGGCGCCCGTGGAGCATCGCCCCGATGGCGGCCACGATCAGCAGGATCGAGGTCACCTCGAATGGGAAGAAGTACGAGTTGAAGAGGACGTTCGCCAGCGCCTGAACGTTGCCGCCTCGGTTGACCACGGTGAAATCGGGGAGCCGACCGCGAGAGAATCCGATCCCGAGCCGAACGGCCAGGCCCACCTCGACGGCCAAGCCAGCACCGAGGGTGATGGCGATCCACCGCTGGCCCTTGATGCGTTCGGTGAGTGGCACGGACCGGTCCACCCCGAGCAGCATGATCACGAACAGGAACAGCACCATGATGGCGCCGGCGTACACGATGATCTGGACGACGAACAGGAACGGCGAGCCGAGGATCAGGAAGAACACGGCCAGGGTGAAGAAGTTCACGATGAGCAACAAGGCCGCGTGGACCGCGTTACGAGCCAGGACCATCGCCGCGGCGGACGCGACCGAGATCGGCGCGATCACCCAGAAGACGATCCAGTCGGCCACGCGCTATCTCCCCTGCTCCGTGCCGGGCGCCGTCCCGAGCGGCGGGGGCGGCTCGAGGAGCTGCCACTTTTCGAGGATGGCGTCCTCTCGGGTCTCGAAGGCCAGCTCGTAGTTGTTGGTGAGCGTGAGTGCGCGTGTGGGACAGGCCTCGACGCACAGCCCGCACATGATGCAGCGCAGGTAGTTGATCTGATAGACCTTCGCGTAGCGCTCCCCCGCCGAAACCCGGTTCTCCTCGGTGTTGTCGGCGCCCTCGACGTAGATAGCGTCCGCTGGACAGGCCCACGCGCACAGCTCGCAGCCGATGCACTTCTCGAGGTCGTTGGCGTGGCGATTGAGCAGCGAGGGAACAGCTGCGGGATCTCCTTGGGGTATTGCTTGGTGACGTCGCGCCGGAAGATCTGCCGGAAGGTAACCGAGAACCCCTGGGCCACGCTGACCAGCCCGCTCACCACGGAGCCGATGAGACCGGTTCGCTCCCGGAGCATCCGCGGCCGGTCGCTCACGGCGTGCCTCTCGATCGGCTTACGGACACCCCTCGGGGCGGTCCGGTGAAGAGCGGCCATAGCAGGGCCAGGATCGCCACCGTGCCGGCCCCGATAATGATGGCCGCCCGGGCGTTGCTGTAGACCTTGGGCAGCTCGACGGCCGCCGCTGTCACCAGGATCCACAACAAGCCCGCGGGGATCAGGAACTTCCACCCGAAGGCCATCAATCGGTCGTAGCGGAATCGGGGGAGCGTGGCCCGCACCCACACCAGCACGTAGATGACGACGAACAGCTTGACGAGGAACCACAACAGCGGCCACAGCCACGCGACGACGTCGAACTGCGGACCGTGCCATCCGCCAAGGAACAACGTCACGCCGACGGCCGAGACCGTGATCGTGTGCATGTACTCGGCGAGGTAGAACATGGCGAACTTGATCCCGCTGTATTCGGTGTGATACCCGGCGACCAGTTCCGTTTCCGCCTCGGGGAGATCGAAGGGCGGTCGGTTCGTCTCGGCCAGGGCAGCCGTCATGTAGATCAGGAACGCCGGGAACTGGAGGAACAGGTTCCACTTCGGGAGCCAGCCCAGCCCCGTAACGTGGAAATGCCGGCCCTGGACGGCGACGATCCGACTCATGGTGAGCGTCCCGCTGTACAGCAGCACGGCAACCAGACCCAGGCTCATACCGACCTCGTAGGAGATCATCTGGGCGCTCGAGCGAATGGCTCCGAGCAGCGGGTAGTTGGATCCACTGGACCATCCGGCCAGCACGACCCCATAGACGGCCAGGGAGCTCATCGCCAGGACCCACAGGATCCCCACGTTCAGATCGGTGATCTGGAACGGGACCCGGCGGTGGAACAGGGTCACACCCGTGCCGAACGGGATCACCGCGAAGGCCAGCATGGCCGGCACCATCGAGGCCAATGGGGCGACGAGATAGACGGGGCGGTCCGCCGTGACCGGCGTGATCCCCTCCTTGAAGAAGAGCTTGATGCCGTCGGCCAGCGTGATGAGGATCCCGGCCGGCCCGGCCCGGTTCGGCCCCACCCGCAACTGCATGTCGGCGACGACCTTGCGCTCGATCCAGATCACCAGCATCACCGAGACCAGCAATCCCGCGAAGATCACCACGACCCTGCCCGCCAGGAGGGCCCACGCCACCCAGTCGATGGCGGCCACGAGGGTCACGCGCTCACCTCCGCGGCGACGGGCTCGATGATGGCTGCCGTGGTGAGGCTCCCGGATAGGAGGGTGTTGGCGGCGAGCCCGGGCTGGTTCCAAGGGACGAAGGCGCAACCCTGCGCGATGCCGTCGGTTACCCGCGCCGGCAACTGGGCCTGTCCGGCGGCGGTCTTCAGCCGCACGGCCTGACCGTCGGAGACCCCGAGCCGCTCGGCGTCCGCGGGGTGAACCTCCACGAACGGCTGCTCCTCCAGAGCCTCCTTGAGGAGGTGCGCCCCAGCCGACAGCTTCCCTTCATCGACGAGCAGCTGATAGGAGAAAAGGATCAGTTGGTTGCCGTTGGGCGGCTGTTCGGGGTGCGGGGTCCCCCCCGCTCCGCTCGACTCCTTCTGTTGGTCGCCCTCATCCCGGCGCTTCGGAGGACCCCCCCGCACCCCGAGCGCCGCCGGTTGGAGGAGCTCGCCCATTTCCTCGTGCAGGTCGTCGAGCGAGTGGAAGCCCATGTCGGCGCCGGCGACCTCGGACAACTCCTGGAAGATCTCCCACTCGCTGCGGGCGAGACCCAGTGGAGGGCGGACGGGGCGGAGGCGCTGCGCACGCCCCTCCCAATCCGTGTAGTGCCCGTCCTTCTCCAGATAGGGAGCGGCGGGAAGCATGGCGTCGGCGTAGCTGGCCATGGCGTCTGAGGAGATGTCGACCACCACCTTGTACGGGGCGTTCTCCAGGGCCCGCCGAGCCAGCGCGGCATCGGGGAAGTCCCGGAGCGGATCGGTCCCCACCAGGAACAGGACGTCGATCTCTCGAGCGGCCGCCGCCGCGAGGATCTCAGCGGTGTTCCGGCCGGGCTCGGTAGGAACGTTGGTCCACGCGGTGGCAGCCCGTTCGGGATCGTCCTCCGTCACCCCGCGTCCACCCGGAAGGAGCGCCGGGTGAAGGCCCGCCCGCAGCGCGCCGCGGTCGTTGGCCCGGCGGCACAGCAGCGAGAACTTCGCGCCGGCCTGGGCTGCCAGCGAGTTCGCGGTCGAAATGGCATCAGGACTCCCCAGCAGTCTCGGTCCCGCAAGCACAACAGCCGCACCGCCTGCCTCCAACAGGGCAAGCGTCTCGAAACCACCCTGGGTTCGGACGCGCATCTTGCCGGCCATCCTCTGGAGCGGCACCGCCTCTTCGCCGGGGCGGCACAGGATGTGCTCGGCCACGTCCCACAAACGCGTCCGCCGAGGGTGGATCACGAAGACCTTCGCGCCGCGGCGGGCGGCCTTGCGGATGCGGAGGTGGAGGATCGGGAGCTCGTTCTCGGCGTCCAAGCCCACCACGAGGATCGCCTTTGCCTGTTCGAGATCTCGGTACGTGACCGTCGACCCCCCGGCCATGGCCGCCTCGGCCGGGACGGTGTCCGGACTGCCTGCGAACGGCCGGTAGTCGACGTCGTTCGTGTTGAAGACGGTCCGCGCGAGCTTCGACAGGGCGAAGGCGTCTTCGTCGGACAGCCGCCCGCCGGCCAGGACCGCGACCCTCCGATCACCGCACCATCCCGCGATGGCGGCCAAGGCCTCCGAGAAGGACACCGGCTCCAGGCCTCGTTCGCGAAGCAGCGGCGTGGTCAGCCGGTTGGGCTGATCCGGGAAGGAGAACGCGAAGCGTCCCTTGTCGCATAGCCACGCGTCGTTGACGTCCTGGTTGTCCCGCGCCAGGTGTCGGACCACTTCGCCTCGGCGAAGGTCCACCCGCAGGTTGCATCCACACGCGCAGTGCGGGCAGATCGAGTCGCCGGTCGCGAGGTCGAACGGTCGGGCCGCGAACCGGTAGGTCCGGGCGGTGAGCGCCCCGACTGGACAGATCTGGATCGTGTTCCCGGAGAACGGCGAACGGAAATCCTCACCCGGTGCGATCGACACCTGCTCGGCCGCTCCCCGGTCGAACAGCTCGATGAAGCGGTCCCCCGAGATCTGGTCGCAGAACCGGGTGCACCGGGCGCACAGCACGCACCGCTCGCGGTCCAGAGCCACCAGCGGCGAGAGCGGCAACGGCTTCCGATAGGTACGCTTCGCTTCGACGTAGCGCGACTCCCCCGGGCCGAACGCCAGCGCTTGGTCCTGCAGCGGACACTCCCCGCCCCGGTCGCACACCGGGCAGTCCAGCGGATGGTTGATCAGCAGGAACTCCAGGACCGATGTCTGGGCCTTCTTCACCTCGTCATCCGTGAACTGCGAGAAGACCACCATGCCGTCGCCCACCGGCGTCGAGCAGGAGGTCATGAGTTTGCGCTGGCCCTCGACTTTCACGTAACACTGCCGGCACGCCGCCACCGGATCCAGCAATGGGTGATCACAGAACCTGGGGATCTCGATGCCGAGCTCCTCCGCGGCCCTGATGATCAGCGTGCCCTTCGGGACCGTGACCTCCTTCCCGTCGATGGTCAGCGTCACGAGCCCCTCGCCGTTCGCGTCGCTCATCCCAGCACCTCGCCGAGCTCGATCTCAGTTCCCTCGGGCAGCACCTGGGCGAGCGTGCCGCGCGTGCCGCCGCTGCGGGCGCTGGCAGCCTCGAGCCGCGGGCTTGCTTCGCGAAGCGGACAACGGCCCAGTCGCACGTGCTCCTCGTACTCGTCGCGGAAGTACTTGATGGAGGAGTCGATGGGCGAGACGGCACCGTCGGCAAGGGCGCAGAACGACTTGAACAGCATGTTCTGGCCCACGTCCTGCATGAGGTCGATGTCCTCCATCCGGCCGCGGCCGTGCTCCATCCGGCGCAGGACTCGCGTCATCCACCACGTCCCTTCGCGGCAGGGCGTGCACTTCCCGCAGGACTCGTGGGCGTAGAACTGCGTGAACCGGAGGACGGCGTCGACGACGCAGTCGGTCTCGTCGAGCACGATCATGGCCTTCGTCCCGAGCAGCGACCCGGCCGCCTGGACCTCGTCGAACCCCATCTGCACGTCGAGGTGGTCTGGAGTGAGGAAGGGCGTGGACGAACCTCCCGGCGTGAAGGCCTTCAGCCGCTTGCCATCCCGGATCCCACCCGCGTATCCCTCGATGAGCTCGCGGGCGGTGGTCCCCATGGGCGCCTCGTAGTTGCCCGGCCGGTTCACCTTGCCGCTGATCGAGAAGATGCCGGACCCGGTCGACTTCCCCACCCCGATCGACGCGTACCACTGATGCCCTCGGTCGATGATGTGGGGGACGTTGGACAGCGTCTCGACGTTGTTGATCACCGTCGGCGAGCGGTACAGGCCCTCGACGGCGGGAAACGGCGGGCGCAGGCGCGGCTGCCCCCGGTAGCCCTCCAGGGATTCCAAGAGTGCCGTCTCCTCGCCGCAGATGTACGCCCCCGCCCCCCGGTGCAGGACCACGTCGAGGTCGAAGCCGCTTCCCAGGATGTCCTTGCCGACGTAGCCGCGGTCGTAGGCCTCGGCGATGGCTCGCTCCAGCACCGTGCCCGGCCAGACGAACTCGCCCCGGCAGTACACGAAGGCCGTCTGACACCGGACGGCGTAGGCGCAGATGATCGTCCCTTCGATGAGCTGGTGTGGGTCGCGTTCGACCAGCTCGCGGTTGTTGAAGGTTCCGGGCTCGCTCTCATCGAAGTTCACGACCACGTAGACGGGCTTGCCCGTGTCCTGAGGGATGAACGACCACTTCGTTCCGGTGGGGAATCCCGCTCCGCCTCGACCCCGCAGTCCGGAGGATTTGACCTCCTCGATCACGGCGCTCGGATCCATGGACAGCGCCTTGCGAAGCCCCCGGTAGCCGCCGGTGCGTTCGTAGCCGTCGATCGTCGTCGCCTCCGGATCGCCCCACCGGGCGGTGAGCACCGGCTCGAACTCAGCCACGGCCGTCCGCTCCCTCACGAAGGCCCGCCAGGGTCCGCGAGATCTCCTTCAACTCCCCCGGCACGCCTCCACGGGAGGCCTCGGGCGCGTTGCCGGCGCGGATCGATTCGATCATCCGGTCGAGCGCCTCCTCGGTGACCCGGTCGAAGAAGAGGTAGTTCACCGCCACCACTGGGGCCTGGTCGCAGGCGGCGAGGCACTCCTCCTCCTCCAGCGTGAACATGCCGTCGTCGCTGATGTGCTCGGCCTGTTCGCCGAGCAGCTCCTTGGCCCGCTCGTACAGGCGCCGGCCTCCGAGCAGGGCGCAGGAAGGATTGGTGCAGATCGAGATGACGAACCGGCCGCAGGGATGCAGCTTCAGCATCGTGTAGAAGGTGCCCACGGCCTCGACCTCGGCCGTGGTGAGGCCCAGGATGCTCGCCACCTCCCGCATCCCCTGTCGCGGGACCCATCCCACTTCGGACTGCACGAGGTACAGCAGCGGCACGAGGGCCGAACGACGCGTCGGGTAGCGCGCGATCACGCGTTCGGCGAGCGCTCGAGCCTCCTCCGACAGCACGGGGCCCTCGACGTCGGCCGGCACGATCCGAAGTTGGGCGGGCTGGCCCGTCTGCCACACCGGCACCTCCAGGCGGCCGGCTTCCGTCATCGGTCCGCATCTCCCATGACCGGGTCGACGCTGGCGACGCAGGCGATGACGTCGGCGACCAGGTTGCCCTCGACCATCTTCGGGACGGCCTGCAGGTTGACGAACGACGGGCCCCGGATGTGCACCCGGTACGGCCGGTTGGATCCGCTGGACACGACGTAGTGACCGAGCTCGCCGCGCGGCGACTCCACGGCCTGGTAGACCTCTCCGGCCGGAACCTTGAAGCCCTGGGTCACGATCTTGAAGTGGTTGATCAGGGCCTCCATGGAGTCCTCCATGATGTGCTTCACGTATGCCATCGAGTTGCCGATGCCATCCGGACCGACCTCGAGCTGTGCCGGCCACCGCACCTTGGGGTCCTCGACCATCACCGGGCCCGGCTCCAGGCGCTCCAGGCACTGGGCCACGATCCGAAGCGACTGGCGCATCTCCTCGACCCGTACCTGGTACCGGGCGAAGCAGTCGCCGTCGGGGCTGGTGGGCACGTCGAAGTCGTAGCTCTCGTAGCCGCAGTAGGGCATGTCCTTCCGTAGGTCCCACGAGATCCCGGCCGCCCGGAGCACGGGACCTGTGACCCCCAGCCCCAGCAGGTCATCGCGTGAGACGTAGCCGATGCGGACGGTGCGCTGTTGCCAGATCGGGTTGCCCGACAGGAGCTCCTCGTACTCGTGAATCCGCCCAGGCATCAGCTTCAGGAATTCCCGGATGCGCTCCTCCGCGCCCTCGGGGAGGTCCATCGACAGCCCGCCCACCCGCACGTAAGCGTGGTTCATGCGCAGGCCGGTCACCATCTCGAAGATGCGGAGGATGATCTCCCGCTCGCGCCAGGCGTACAGCATGATCGAGATGGCCCCCAGCTCCAGGCCCGTGGTGGCGAGCCAAAGGAGGTGGCTGGCGATCCGGTTCAGCTCCATGACCATCACACGGATGACTCGAGCCCGGGGCGGGGCCTCGATCCCGAGCAATCGCTCCACGGCCAGGCAGTAGGCGACCTCGTTGAAGAACGGGGAAAGGTAGTCGGCTCGCGTGACGAACGTGACACCCTGCTGCCACGTCCGGTATTCAGTGTTCTTTTCGATGCCCGTGTGCAGGTAGCCGATGACGGGCCGGCACGAGACGACGTACTCGCCGTCGAGCTCCAAGACCAGCCGAAGCACCCCGTGGGTCGAGGGGTGCTGGGGGCCCATGTTGATGATCATGGTCTCCTCGCGAACGCCGAGGTCTGCCACGGTCACAGCCCTCTCTGGTCGGGCGGCGGGATGAACGCGCCCTTGTATTGCGTGTTGACCCCCGCCAGCGGCTGGTCCTTGCGCAGCGGGTAGCCGACCCAGTCCTCGGGCATTTCGATGCGCCGAAGGTCAGGATGGCCGTCGAAGATGACCCCGAAGAAGTCGAACACCTCTCGCTCCAACCAGTTCGCGGTGGGATACAGGTCGGTGACCGACGAAACGTGCGGCGGATCGGGCCGAGGCGGGAGGCCAACCTTCACGCCGACCCGGTGGTGGTGCGGCATGGACAGGAGGTGGTACGCGACCCAGAACCGTGGATCCAAACCCGGCCAGTCCGCACAGGTGACGTCGGAGAGGAAGCCGAACGCGAGCTCTTGTTCGTCCTTGAGGTAGTGGAGGGCCGCTTGCAGCTCCTCCGGAGCGACGGTCACGGTCACCTCTTCCCGGGCCTCCAAGACCTCGGGGAACCGCTGGGAGAGGCGCGCCGCGAGCGTGGACGGGTCCATACCTACTTCACCCTCGCCTCGCGCTGGACCTTGTCGTGCAGGCGGAGGATCCCGTACATGAGCATCTCGGGCCGGGGCGGACACCCCGGGACGTAGATGTCGACCGGCACGATGGTGTCCACTCCCTGGATCAGCCCGTAGTTGTTGAACATGCCTCCCGTGGAGGCGCACACGCCCATCGAGATGACCCACTTCGGCTCCGGCATCTGATCGTAGATTCGGCGAAGGACCGGGCCCATCTTCTGAGAGACGCGCCCCGCCACGATCATCAGGTCCGCCTGGCGGGGCGATGCCCGGAAGATCTCCATCCCCCACCGAGCCAGGTCGTAGTCGGCAGCCCCCGCCGCCATCATCTCGATGGCGCAGCAAGCAAGACCGAACGTGGCCGGCCACATCGAGTTCTTCCTGGCCCACGCCACGGCCTTCCCCACCGTGGTGAGCAGGATCCCCCGGCGAGCTTCCTCGTCCGCGTCTTGGGCGGACCCGGCCATGACCACGCCGGGAAGACGCTGCACCGGCATTGGCCTCAGCTCCTCCGTCCGGCCGGCTCGGGCACCGGCTCGGCGATGGGCCGCTCGCCCGGCGAACGCTCGACGGTCGGCGGGAGCGCCGGATAGGCGCCCGCCTCCATGTCACCCCGGACCCGCTCCGGCCCTTCCCATTCGAGACCGCCCTTCTGCCACACGTACAGGTAGGCCACGAAGACCAGTCCGATGAACACGACCATCTCGACGAGCCCGAACAGGCCGAGCGAGCGAAACGCCACCGCCCACGGGTAGAGGAAGATGGCCTCGACGTCGAAGATGATGAACAGCATCGCCACGACGTAGAACTTCACCGGGAACCGTTCGGACTTCGGCAGTCGCACCGGCTCGATGCCGCACTCGTAGGGTGCGGCCTTGGCCGGCAGGTAGCGCTTCGGTCTGAGCAGGGCCGAGGCGGCGAGGGACAGCACCGCGAACGCCCCGGCGAGACCGCCCAGGATCACGATCGGGACGTAGCCGGTGTTCACCCCGCGATCGGCTCCTCTCAGCTATCCGGCGCCAGCGACACCATCGCGTGCATCAGCCGGTCCTTGCGCCCGCCGTCCTTCCCGTCCGTGAGGTTCGCCATGAACGTCAGGGCGAATCGCATCAGGGCGGCGCGCGGAAACCCGTGGCGCACGGCGAAGTGCATGAATCGGGGATGGCCGATCATGCGCACCCACTGCCGACCCACGAAGTAGTAGCGGCCGTAGCGCTCCCGCAGCAGGACGGGATACATCTGCGCGATGGCTGGACGGCCTCGGGCCAGGGCATCCGCGATCAGCTCGGCGGCGAGCTCCCCCGTCTCGATGGCGTAGGCGATCCCTTCGCCGTTGAACGGATTCGTCAGTCCCCCGGCGTCACCGACGAGCAGCATGCCCGGCACCGCCAGCGGATGCCGGTTCATCCCCATCGGGATCGGCCCCGAGAGGATCGGGCTGATCGCGTTCTCCTCGGTGATCCCCCACTCGGGGGGGAGGTCCGCGATGAAGTAATCCATGAGCTTTCGGGCGGAGATCTCCTTGAACCTCTTGAACGTGTTGAGGAGGCCCGCCCCCACGTTCACCACCCCGTCGCCCAGAGGGAAGATCCACCCGTAGCCGGCCATGATGCCGCCGCTCGGCTCGTCCCTGAGATTGACGAACGCCTCCAGCACCGGTTCCTGCGGCCGCGGGATCCGGTAATAGCGGCGGGCAGCGATCCCCAGAGGCCGTGACTCGTCCCTTCGCACGCCGGCGTGGGCGGCGAAGCGGCTGGGGGCGCCGTCGGCGGCAACCACGAACCGGGCCCGAACTTCTCGCTGGCGCCCGTCCTCCTTGAGCGTGGCCCCGGCCACCCAGCTCCCCTCCATGACCGGAGCGAGCGCCTCCGTCCCTTGCAGGAACCGGGCCCCCGCCTTGACCGCCCGCTCGGCCAGCAAGTTGTCGAACTCGTAGCGGGTGCGAACCACCCCCAGGCGAGGGAAGTCGCGGAGCGTCGGCCAGGGGAGGTCGATGATGACCCCGTCCACCCCGTAGGTGCGAAGGGCCTCGATCTGGGTGAATCCCGGCTCGGTCGGGTCGATCCCCATCCGCTCGATCGCCCGGACCCCCCGAGGCGTGAGCCCATCGCCGCAGACCTTCTCACGGGGGAAGACGGCTTTGTCGACCATGAGCACGTCGACGCCGTGCTTGGCGAGGTGATA
Organism: Actinomycetota bacterium; assembly: GCA_005885025.1. Lineage (GTDB taxonomy): Bacteria > Actinomycetota > UBA4738 > UBA4738 > UBA4738 > AC-52. Next base: position 13,213 of record VAYC01000042.1, read on the forward strand.
CGCGGTGGCCGAGCCGCCGGGGCCGGCCCCAACCACCAGGACGTCTGCGTGGGTCGCCTTCGTGGCCCCTCCTCCTGGCTAGGAGGCTTCCGCCCCGCGCGAAAGGACTCGGTCTGCCTCCCGGAGACGGGGTCCGGCGCTCCCACGGGGGCCGGACTTTGTGAAGGGATTCACAAGTGCCATCGTAGGCCCGGCTGCCTGGGCCCGCAAACCTGTCCGGGCTTCTCTTCCCTCGTCGCGTCAGGTTGGGAGTTCGCGAGCGTGGATCCAGGAGGAGAGATGGTCCGGCCTGACCACGAAGACCACCGGCTCGTGGACCTGCTCGGTGTAGGCGGCGAATCCGAGCCCGGACAGTTCCGATCGATACTTCTCGAACCAGGCGGACAGGGCTTTCTTCACCTCGGGATGCTCGGGCCCCAACAGCTCGGCACTCCCTCGGACGAGGACCCCGGCCTGCTCTGTCCACGCCTCCCCGCGACGGACCACGAGCGACACCCTCGGGTCGCGCGTGATGTTTCGCCACAACTGGCTTCGCTTCCGGGAGGTCAGGTAGAGGCCGTCGGGCAGCCACACGAACCACAGCGGCACTACGTGGGGCGCGCCGTCGGCCAGAATCGAGCCCACGTGTGCGACCCGAACGTCGCGGAACGTCCTCATCGCGTCGGCGATGTTCATCGGAAACGGCAGTATCCAACGACCGCGCCTCGCTGCGCGCTGGGTTGATGTCGGCGCCGGCCTCTAGCCTTCGGCGGATGAACGGTGCCATCGCCCTGCGTGAAGTCGCCCCCGCTCTCTTCTTCTCCTGCGTTGGCGCCCTCGTGGCGGTGGGCATCGTCTCGTGGCACCGATTGGCGCCGCTGCGGAGAGGAAGCGGTCCCCCGAGTGGCCCTTCGCCGGTGCGAGACCGATGTTCGCGGACCTCTCGCGCGACACTCCTGCCCGGAGTGGCCGGAATAGCGGCGGCGGCATGGGGCGGATCCGGCCTCGGGCTCGGCTATGCGCAGATTCTGCTGGCTGGCGGGGGGCTCCTCGTGGCGGCCTCGGGACTCATGGCGCGAGTGGTCTCCGTGGAGGTCGCTCCGGCCGGGTTGGCGATCCGCTACTCGCGCCGCCGCCCGTTCGAGCTGTCCTGGCGCGATCTGCGCATGGTTCGACCGCCCCGCTGGCCGCTGGGAGGCTGGCGCCTGACCGGCCATGAGGGCGGCCGAACACTCATGCCGTCGGACCTGCTCGGACACGAGTGGGTACTGGTCACCGTTGTCGATCGAGCCGGGCTTCGGTTCGGCGAGGGCGCGTGGACCAGAGAGTGCCCGCAGCCCCCGGTCAGCCGGCCAGCGTAATCGTGCCCGTCATCTGCGTGGGGTGGACGTCGCAGTGGAAGTAGTACGTCCCGGGACCCGGCAGGGTGAACGAGTAGTCCGTCGTCGCTGGGCCGGTGATGACCGGCCCGTGGAGGATGGCCGGGGCGTTGGCGTCCGGCCCGTTGAACACGGCCACGTTGTGGGGGATGTTGGCGTCCTGGTTGGAGAAGTGGATCGTGACGTTGGGCGATGAGGCGGTCAGCTTCATCGGGCTGAACGCGATGGCTTTCGCGGAGAGCTGGAGGGCCGCCCCGGGACCACCGGGAGTCCCGCCCGGCTTGCCCGCCCCCACGGTAACGGTCCCGAACATCTGGGTTGGGTGCACATCGCAGTGGAAGAAGTAGCTGCCCGGCTTGGACGGCGCGGTGAACGTGAAGGTGGCCGTGGACGGCCCCGTGACCAGCGGAGAACGGAACAGGGAGGGCGCGTTCGCGTCCTTCCCGTCGAACAGCTCGAAGTTGTGCTGGAGGCTGTCCTTGTTGTCGAACGTCATGCTGATCTTGGCCCCGGCGGTGAACGTGAGCTTGGTCTCCAGGAACTTCGTCCCGGAAGCCGTGAGGGAGACCGTCTCCGGCTTCGGCCCGCCGCCGCCCGCCTCCGTCTCCGCCGGTGGCCGGTCCCCGAAAGCCACCGCCGCCACCACCCCGACGGCCACCACGACCCCAGCCGCACCTAGCAGGAACGGGAGGGCCACCGGCCGGTTCCTGACCCGCCGCCCATACGCCACCAGAGCCGCACCGACCAGGATGTTCAGGGATACCAGACTGGAGATGGCAACCGCCTCGTCCTTTCCGACGGCCAGCAGGATCCTGGAAAAGCTCCACACGAGGATCCCGCCGAGCACGACGGCGATCAGCGGATAGGCGACGCCGGGAAGACGGCCCGCTCGTTCACCGCGGTCGACGTCGTTCACCGCTTGCTCAGCTCCGACCGGACGTCGCGCTCGACGTCACGCCACTTGAGCTCGTCCCATCCATCTTGTTGCTCGACGAAGTACCACTTGAAGAAGACCACCGCGAGCACCGTCCACAGGATGGCCCCGCCGAGCAGCTTCATGATCAACCCTGCCACCGTCTGGTCGGTGAGGACGGACATGCCCCAGATCCGGGGGGCGGTCGCGTAGAACGAATAGAGCGGCTGGCTCCCGAACGTCAGGAAGGAGGCCGGCACGGTCGGCACGATGGACTGGAGGAACAGGTACAGCATGCGTCCCGGGTAGGACAGCGTGGGCATCTCTGGGAGGGGGCTCACCACCGGCCACCACATCGCGGTGGCCGAGAGGAACAGGACCAGGTGCCCGACCAGGTGCAGCGGGTGGTGCCGGAGCATCAGGTTCATGACGGCAGGCCAGTGCGTCAGCACGATGACGGTGTTGAACACCACCAGCGCGATGAACGGTCGCGTGAACTGCCGGACAACGGCCCGAAGGGCCCGCGGAGCGAGGATGCGCCTGAGGAGCCAGGCCGGCATCCCGAGGAGGAGCATCGGCGGAGCCACCAACGAGATCAGCGTGTGCTGCACCATGTGCGCGCTGAGCAGGTAGCGCTCCGACAGGTCGTGGACCGGCCACAGAGACGCCGCCAGGATCACCAGAACCCCTGAGGAGAACCAGATCACTTGCCTCCGGCTGGCCGGAGGTTCGTCGGGGGGAACGGCGCTCGGCCCCAGCCTGGCCAGCGCCCACAGATAGGCGCCCTCGAGGACGAGGCCTACCGCCAGCACTTCTGGATGAAGGTGCCAGGGAGGAAGCGTCATGCCGGCCTACCCGTGCCCGCTCGATCCGGAGCGGCCACCTCGGCCGGCGAGGTCGTGACCGCGCCCCCTCGCCGAAGGCGCAGGAAGAAGACGCCGACCGGCAGGACGATCAGGAAGAAGGCCACGATCAGCAGCCACGGCGCTTTCAGCGCCCCGAAGATCACCAGCACGATCAGGTACACGGACAGGGCCAGCGCCAGCCCGGTGGCGAACAGCCGCCGAAGGATCGGGCTGTCGAAGCGCAGGTGCATGAACCACAGCACCACGAGGCTGAACTTGATGAAAGACAGGAACAGCAGGAGCGCCACGAACAGCGGATGGGGCACGCTGGCGTAGTACCACGCCACCTCGATGGCGGTGGCGATGGCCAGGGCGATCGCGACCATCACGTACTGGCGGGGACCGGGGTGAGCGGCCAGTTCGGGCTCCTCGGAAATGGCCTGCGGCCTCGTTTCCTGAGCCGTCCGCTCCATGGCTTCGGAGGTGTCGGACATGGCGATCAGCCCGACTTGGGGATCAGATACACGACCGTGAAGATCACGATCCACACGATGTCCACGAAGTGCCAGTACAGGCCGACCAGCTCCACGGCCTCGGCTCGCTCCGCGGGTAGTCGCCCGTCAAGCGACATCCCGAAAAGCGACAGCAGCATGAGGATCCCCACCGTGACGTGCGCGCCGTGGAACCCCGTCAGCGTGAAGAAGCTCGTGGCGATGACGTTCGTCTTGATCGTCATGCCGTCCTGGACGAAGCGCGTGAACTCGTAGACCTGGCCGGAGATGAACGTCATTCCCAGCAGGGCTGTCGCCACGAGCCACGCCCGAAGCTTCGCGTGATCCCCCCGCTGGATGGCTGATAGGGCCAACACCATGGTGAGGCTGCTCATCAGCAGGACGAACGAGCTCACCGACGTATACGGGATGTCGTAGATCTTCTGCGGGGTCAGGCCGGAGACGTGCTTGCCCCGGTAGAGCAGGAACGTGGAGATCAGGGCCCCGAACAGCAGGCACTCGGAAGCCAGGAACGCCCACATCCCGAGCTTCGCGTTCGAGAGGCCTGTGCTGGTGGGCGCACCGTGCTCGACGGCTCTGACGGGGGCGGGGGTGGCCATCCTCGTTCCTACTCCGGCTCGGCGGAGGGCTCCACGGCCCATCCGTATAGTCCGACCAGGATCGTGATGACCCCGTCCACGACGAGGATCGTCGAATACAGCAGCCCGTAGGCGAGGATGGGAAGCCCGAGGGCGGCGATGAGCGGGAAGTACGAGGGCGAGGGCATGTGGATCCCGTGGCCATGTCCCCCGTGTTCCTGCGCCTCCGTCGGCGCGTGCTCCTCGTCCGGGTCCGCGTGCCCGTTCGACCCACCGGCTACCACGGGAACCAACTCCCCCTCAGGTCCCTCCGCGTACTTGGTATGCCAGTGGGCGTCGAGCGCGGACACCAAGGGGATCTCGTCGAAGTTGTGGGGCGGCGGGGGCGACGGGATGGACCACTCGAGCGTCCGGGCGTCCCAGGGATCGGGACCGGCCGCCGTCCCTCGCCGAAGCGTCCGGACGACGTTCGCCAGGAACACCAGGATCGACGTGGCGATGAGGAACGCCCCGACGGTCGACACGAAGTTCCAGAAGTCCCACCCCCGCCCCGTCGGGTACGTGTAGATGCGACGGGGCATCCCTTCGAGCCCCAGCAGGTGCATCGGCCCGAACGTGAGGTTGAAGCCGATGAGCATCAGCCAGAAGTGCGCCTTGCCGATGGCCTCCGACAGGAGCTTCCCCGTGATCTTCGGCCACCAGTAGTAGATCCCGGCGAACAGGCCGAAGATCGAGCCCCCGAACAGGACGTAATGGAAGTGGGCCACGATGTAGTACGTGTCGGTCTGCTGGTAGTCGGCCGGCACGACGGCGTGGGTCACGCCCGAAAGCCCACCGATCGTGAACATCGCGATGAACCCCAGGGCGAACAGGAGCGGGGTCCTGAACCGGATGTCCCCGCCGTGAAGGGTCCCCATCCAGTTGAAGATCTTCACCCCGGTCGGCACCGCGATGAACATCGTCGACAGGGCGAACGCCGAGTTTGCCACCGGCCCCAGGCCAACCGCGAACATGTGGTGGGCCCACACGCCCCACCCCATGAAGCCGATGGCGATCCCGGAGAACACCACCACGGGGTAGCCGAACAGCGGCTTGCGGGAGAACACCGGCAGGACCTCGGAGACGATCCCCATGGCGGGCAGGATCAGGATGTAGACCTCGGGGTGGCCGAACAGCCAGAACAGGTGCTCCCACAGGACCGGGTCGGCCCCTTTCGCCACCACGAAGAAGTTCGTCCCGAACCGGATGTCGAAGAACAGCTCGAACAGCCCAACCGTCAGGACCGGCAGGGCGAAGATCAGCAGGAACGACACCACGAACGTCATCCACACGAACACCGGCATTCGCATGAGGCTCATGCCGGGCGCTCGCATGTTGATGATCGTCACGGCGAAGTTGATGGCCGCCACCGTGGAAGAGATACCGAGGATCAGGAGGCCCAGCGCGTAGAAATGCATGTGGCTGGCCGGCTGCTCGGAGAGCGGCGCGTACCCGAACCAGCCGCCCGCCGGGGCCCCGCCCAGCAAGAAGCTCGAATAGAGGAACAGCCCGCCGAACAGGAAGGTCCAGTAGCTGAAGGCGTTGAGCCGGGGAAACGCTACGTCCCGGGCCCCGATCATCAAGGGGATCAGGTAGTTGAAGAAGGCCGCCGACAGCGGCATGACCACCAGGAAGATCATGGTGAGGCCGTGCATCGTGAAGATCTCGTTGTAGGCCTCGGCGGTGACCACGTGGCCGTTGGGCCGGGCCAGCTGGGCCCGGATCAGCAGCGCCTCGCTCCCTCCCACCAAAAAGAACATGAACGAGGTGACGCCGTACAGGATGCCGATCCGCTTGTGGTCGACCGTGGTCATCCAGCTCCACCAGCCCGAGGTGGCCTTCGGCCGGGCGAACACCATGTGGCTGGCGGCGCCCCCTTCGTCCCCTTCATTTCAGCCCGTCCAGATACTGCACCAGCGCATTGATCTCGTCCTCGGTGAGGACGGACCTTCCGGGCTGCCCGTTGGGGGCTATGTTCATATCGTTTCCCGGCTTGACGTGTTGAGGATCGCGCAACCAGTCGGCAAGGTTCGCGTCGGTGCGATCCAGGATGGCTCCGGCGAAGGTCGTTCGGTCCGCGAAGTGCGAGAGGTTGGGCCCGACGATCCCGAGGTAGGGGACCCCTGAGGCGCCCTTCACCCCGGCAATCGTGTGGCACCCCGCGCACCCCACGCGGTCCATGATGGCCAGCACGTCGGGGGGCGGCTGCGCCGCGGGCTGGGCCTGCTCCTGGGCCCAGGCCTGGAAGTCGGCCGGGGACTGGGCGATCACCCGCAACCGCATGTTCGCGTGGGAGATCCCGCAGAACTCGGCGCACTGCCCGTAGTAGGTCCCGGCGTTCGGCGCTTCGATGGTCAGGTGGGTGATCCGGCCCGGCTCGAGGTCCTGCTTCCCCGCCAGCCGAGGCACCCAGAAGCTGTGGATGACGTCGTTCGATTCGAGCGTGACGTAGACGGGGATCCCCGTCGGGATGTGGATCTCGTTGGCGGTGACGACTTCGTTGGCCACCCCCTTGCCCGGCTGGGGCCCGTATCGCGCCTCCCACCACCACTGGTGGCCGGTCACCGTGATCTGCAGCGCGTTCCTCGGGACCCTGGCCAGGTCGAAGATCGTCGCGATGGTGGGTACCGCGATGGCCGCCAGAAGCACGGCGGGGATGA
>VAYC01000042.1:20205-21790 GCA_005885025.1 Actinomycetota bacterium
TGTTCCTTCCACGAGCACGAAGACCGCCACGGCGATCCAGAAGACCGGCTGGAACAGGCGATCGATCTTCTCAGCCTGCGGACCCTGGGGGGCCAGCGTGTTCTGGGGGAGGTTCGCCCTGGCGCAGGCGGAAAGCGCGAACGCGGCTGCGGCGAGTACCGTACACGACCGCGCTGTGACTCGACCCCTCATGCCTCCGCTCACGCAACTTCGTCCAGGACCGGAAACGAGTGGACCGGCCACACCATATCACCACGCCCTCAGGGCGCGTCCCCGAGCGGGCTCGCAGCCCGTGAAACTTCTGTGGACCTCCGAACCGCGCCCCGGAAGGACTACAGCCCGTACTTGATCAGCGTGTCGAGCGCGACGGCTCCGAACAGCAGGGCGAGATACAGGATCGAATACCGGAACAGGCTCATCGCCACGGGGATGGTTCCGGCCGACCGCAGTCGAAGCGCGCGAAGGATGAAGAGCGCCCCCAGCAGAGCAGCCAGGACCGGGTAGATGAGCCCCGTATGAGCAACCGGCCAGAGCACCAGGGTGACGGCCACCAGGACGATCGAGTACCGCACGATGCTTCGAGTCGTGCCCTGCAGACCGACGACCACGGGGAGCATGGGGACCCCGGCGGCGCGGTAATCGCGCTGATACCGGAGCGACAGCGCCCAGAAATGGGGCGGGGTCCACAGGAACACGATCGCGAACAGCACGACCGCCGGCCATCCCACCCGTCCCGTGACGGCGGCCCACCCGACGAGCGCGGGGGCAGCTCCAGCCGCCCCTCCGATCACGATGTTCTGCGGGGAGGATCGCTTCAGCCACGAGGTGTAGACGAACACGTAGAAGAGAAGAGCCGCCGCGGACAGGAGCGCGGCCGGGAGGTTCACCGTCAGGAGCATCCACGCGAATCCGGCCACACCCAGGCCGACCCCAAATGCCAAAGCGTGGGCCGGCCTGACCACGTGCGCAGGCAGAGGGCGGCGACGGGTCCGGGTCATGATCTCGTCGATGTCCCGGTCGAGGAACTGGTTGATGGCGTTGGCGCCGCCCGCAGACATGGTCCCGCCGATGAGGGTGGCGGCGATCAACCACAGCGAAGGGAGCCCCTTATCCGCCAGCACCATCGACGGAACCGTGGTGATGAGGAGCAGCAGGACGATCCGCGGCTTGGTCAGGTGGTAGTAGGCGGCCAACGCCGCGCGGACACCCACGCTCCTGCCGTGCGCCGTCTCCGAGGAGCGGACCTTCGTCTTCATGCGCCATCCGGCCCGACGCGGGCCACCGCGGCGGTCGCCACGACCGCTCCCCAGATCAACGCCGCCACCGACACGTGCGCGGTGACCGCGGCCGGAACGAGCCGGGACCACACGTTCGCGGCACCGATCAGGATCTGGGCCGCGAACAGCCCAGCGGCGGCCAGGGCCAACACAGCCGTTGCCGGTCGTGTCCTCCTCCCTCGCCATGCCCGCAACGCCAGCCAGGCAACCAGTACGAACACCACGGCGGCCAGCGCCCGGTGGGCGAAGTGGAGCGCCGGGCGCAGCTCGGACAAGCCGGGGACGAGCCTGCCGTTCATCAGTGGCCA
>VAYC01000004.1 GCA_005885025.1 Actinomycetota bacterium
TTCCTGGAGGCCTCGGACGAGGATCTGGTGAAACGGTACGAAGCCACCCGCCGCCGGCACCCGCTCGCGTCCGACGACCGCGTGGTGGAAGGGATCCGCAAGGAGCGGCTGATGATGCAGTCGCTCAAGGAGAGCGCCGATCTGATCATCGACTCCACGGGGATGTCGCCCCACGACCTGCGGGACCGAGTGCGTGATCTGTTCGCCCGCTCGCCGGCCGAGACCAGGGTCCAGGTATCGATCGTGTCGTTCGGCTACAAGAACGGTCTACCCCGCGACGCCGACCTCATCTTCGACGTGCGGTTCCTTCCCAACCCCTATTGGATCGAGCGGCTCAGGCCGCTGCCGGGGACCGATCCTGCCGTTCGGGAGTTCGTGACCAGCCAGCGCGCGTACGGCGAGTTCATCCGTAAGATGCGGTCGCTGTTCAACACCGTGGTTCCCGGCTACCTCGAGGAAGGCAAGTCCTATCTCACGATCGCCGTCGGGTGCACGGGAGGCCGCCACCGGTCGGTCGTGGTCGCCGAAGAGCTGGCCAGCTACTTCCGGAAGAAGGGCCAGTCGGTGGTGGTCGACCACCGCGACCTCGACCACGACTGACCACGCCCCACCGTTCGGGGAAGGCCTTCTGGCCCGGGTACTAGGATTGGCACGGTCGGGCGTCTCTGCGTCCGCCAGACGGCAATCCTGAGGAGGACGACATGGCGGTCAAGATCGGCGTCAATGGCTTCGGCCGGATCGGTCGCAACTTCTTCCGCGCGGCCAGGAAGCGAGGGGTGAGGTTCGACTTCGTTGCGGTGAACGACATCACCGACCCCAAGACGCTCGCTCACCTGCTGAAATACGACTCGGTGCTGGGACGGTTCGACGGGCACGTCCAGGTCGACGGCGAGGGTCTGGTGGTGGACGGCGACCGCATCAAGGTCCTCGCCGAGCGGGACCCGGCCAACCTGCCGTGGAAGGAGCTCGGCGCCGAGATCGTCATCGAGTCCACCGGCCTGTTCACCGAGCGGGAGAAGGCCCAGAAGCATCTCGAGGCCGGCGCCGAGAAGGTCATCATCAGCGCCCCCGCCAAGGGCGAGGACGTCACGATCGTGATGGGTGTCAACGACCGGGACTACGCCGCCACGGAGCATCACGTCATCTCGAACGCCTCGTGCACCACGAATTGCGTGGTCCCCATGGCCAAGGTCCTTGGGGACGCGTTCGGCATCGAGCGCGGGTTCATGACCACCATCCACGCCTACACCAACGACCAGAACCTCCTCGACCTCCCGCACAAGGACCTCCGCCGGGCTCGGGCGGCCGCGATCAACATCGTCCCGGCCTCCACGGGCGCCGCCAAGGCCAGCTCGCTGGCCCTCCCCGAGCTGAAGGGGAAGATGGACGGCCTGGCCATGCGGGTGCCGGTTCCCGACGGCTCGGTCACGGACCTGGTGTGCGTGCTGAAACGCGACGTGACCGTGGAACAGGTGAACGAGGCGTTCCGCAAGGCTTCCGAGACCAAGCCGCTCGCTGGCATCCTCGGCTACACCGAGGACCCCATCGTTTCGAGCGACGTCGTCGGCTCCGAGTTCTCCTGCGTCTTCGACTCCCTCTCCACCATGACCATCGGCAGTCTGGTGAAAGTCATCGGCTGGTACGACAACGAGTGGGGGTACTCGAACCGCCTGGTCGACCTCGTCGGCCTGGTGGCGTCCAAGCTCTGAGCGACCATTGACCCCCGGCCGCCTGCGGACGCTGGAAGACCTGCCGGATCTGGTCGCTGCCACCGTCCTCGTCCGGTGCGACCTGAACGTCCCCCTGGAGAACGGGCGGGTGACCGACGACCTCCGGATCCGTGCCACGGTCCCCACCCTCCGCGAGCTCCTGGACCGCGGGGCCACCCTGGTCGTCTGCTCCCATCTGGGCCGCCCCGAGGGAAGGGTCGTGGAGTCCCTTCGGCTGGATCCTGTCGCTGAACTGCTGGGCAAGGCTCTCGATACGAAGCTCCGCAAGCTCGACCAGGTGGTCGGTGCCGACGTGCAGAAGGCTGTGATGGCGGCCGGCGCGGGCTCGGTCACCATGCTGGAGAACCTTCGGTTCGACCCGCGCGAGGAACAGAATGACCCGGGATTCGCCGATGCGCTCGCCGCGCTCGCCGACTGCTACGTCAACGATGCCTTCGGCGCGGCCCATCGGGCTCATGCCTCGGTGGTCGGGGTGGCCGACCGCCTCCCTTCGGTGGCCGGGCGCCTCATGCAGCGGGAGGTCGAGGTCCTGTCGCGGCTGCTGCAGGACCCGGACGAGCCGTACGTGGCGATCCTGGGGGGAGCCAAGGTCTCCGACAAGCTGTTCACGGTCCGGGCGTTGGTCGAACGGGTCGACGCCCTGTTGGTGGGCGGAGCGATGGCCTTCTCGTTCCTGGCCGCGGCGGGGAACGAAGTGGGGAAGTCGCTCGTGGAACCCGACCGGTTCGACGAAATCCGAGATGCCGTCAAGGCGGCCGAGGCTGGCGGCGTGCTCATCCAGCTCCCCGAGGACGTGGTCGTCGCGCCGGTGGCGACCGTAGAAGCAAGGCGGCAGACCGTTCGAGCCGACGCCATCCCGAAGGACTTCATGGGTCTCGACATCGGCCCGCGGACCGTCGAGGAGTTCGCCCGCACCATCGCGGACGCGAAAACCATCCTGTGGAATGGCCCCATGGGCATGTTCGAGCTCGAGCCGTTCTCATCGGGCACCCGCGGCGTGGCAACGGCCGTGGCTGGGGCCAAGGCCTTCACTGTGGTGGGAGGAGGCGACAGCCTGGCCGCGGTCCGCAAGTTCGGGCTGGCTGATTCCATCGACCACCTGTCCACCGGTGGGGGAGCTTCGCTCGAGTTCCTGGAAGGGCGGGAGCTCCCCGGGATCGCCGTGCTCAGAGAGGAGCACTGAGGTGGCGGGCTCGCGGCGGCCGGTCATCGCCGCAAACTGGAAGATGCACAAGACGCATCTGGAGGCGATCCAGACGGTCCAGAAGCTCTCCTATCTGTTGGACAAGAAAGACGCCGACCGAGTCGAGGTGGTGATCTGCCCGCCATTCACGGCCCTGCGATCGATCCAGACGCTGCTGGAGGCGGACAAGCTCGCTTACGGTCTTGGGGCCCAGAACGTGCACTGGGAGGAGAAGGGCGCGCTCACCGGCGAGGTCTCGGCGCCGATGCTGGCCGCGTTGAGGTGCCGGTACGTGATCGTGGGCCACTCGGAGCGCAGGCAACTCTTCGGCGAGACCGACCAGACCGTGGCGAAGAAGGTCAGAGCCGTGTTCGCCGGGGGGATGGCTCCCATCCTGTGCGTCGGCGAGAGCTTGGAGGAACGGGACTCGGGGCGCACGGAATCCAAGGTGGTCGGCCAAGTCAAAGCCGCGCTGGCCGGGGCGGAACCCGCCCAGGTGGCAGAGGCCGTGATCGCGTACGAACCGATCTGGGCCATCGGCACGGGACGGAGCGCCGGCCCCTCCGACGCCGGCGAGGTGATCGCGTTGATCCGGCGAACCGTCGGCTCGATGTTCTCCGACCAGTCGGCCGAAGCCATGAGGATCCAGTACGGCGGCAGTGTGAAGCCCGGCAACATCCGGGAGTTCATGGCCCATCCCGAGATCGACGGGGCACTCGTGGGAGGGGCGAGCCTGGATCCCGAGGAGTTCGCCCTCATCGTGAAATACCAGTGAACCGCCGATGAGCCCCAACCAGCTCCTGTACGTGTGCCTGGACGGCCTCGCCGACGACCCGATCCCCGAGCTCGGCGGCCGAACGCCACTGGAAGCCGCCCGCACGCCGGTCCTGGACGGGCTGGCCCGGAAGGGAGCGCAGGGACTGGTGTACACCGTCGGGCCGGACATCGCGCCGGAGTCCGACATCGCGGTCTTCGCCATCCTGGGATATGACCCCAGAGAAGATCACCCCGGACGAGGTGTGCTGGAGGCGCTCGGCGCGGGCGTCGAGTTCCACGACGGCGAACTGGCATACCGAGTGAACTTCGCCACGCAGGAGGATGGGGAGATCGTCGACCGAAGGGTCGGTCGAGACCTCCCGAGCGACGACGCCGAAGCCCTGGCCGCCGAAGTCAACCGAGAGCTGCACCTGCCCGGTGCAACCTTCGAGCTTCGAGCCGCCGTCGAGCACCGAGGGGTGCTGGTCATCAGGTCCAAGGACGGCGCGCTCTCCGCCAACGTCTCGAACACCGACCCCGCATACGCCAAGGAGGGCAGTCTGGGAGTTGCCCTGGCCAGCTTCGAAAACCGGGCGGCCGAAGCCCTGCCGATGGACGATTCGGAGGAGGCGCGGCGCGCCGCCGAACTGACCAACCGGTTCGTGGAGGGATCGGCGCGCATCCTGGAGGTCTCAGCGGTCAACGCCCGTCGCCGAAGCGAGGGCCGGCTGGCCGCCAACCTGCTCCTGACCCGGGATGGGGGAGACCACGTCCCGAAGCTCCAGCCCATCAAGGAACGGTTCGGCCCCTCCTGGGGGTGCTTCGTGGAGATGCCGGTGGAACGAGGGATCGCCCTGGTCCTGGGCATGGCTCCCGTGGACGCTCCCACCGGCATGGCTCGCAAGGATCAGTACGCCGCCTGGGCGGCGCTGGCCGCCGAGGCCCTGGGCGGCTACGACGCCCTGTACATACACATCAAGGGACCGGACGTCCCGGCCCACGACGGGCGGGCCGAAGACAAACGGGACGTCATCGAGGACATCGACGAGGCGTTCTTCGGGGAGCTGCTGCCCCGGATCGACACCGGCCGGACCCTCCTGGCCGTCACCGCCGACCACGCCACCTCATGCCTCCGGAAGGCCCACACCGCCGACCCGGTGCCCCTGCTGGTGGCCGGGCCGAGGGTCAACGCGGACGGCAGCCAGGCTTTCGGTGAGCGGGACGCGGCTGAGGGGGCTCTCGGGACCCTGGCCGGGATCGACATCCTTCCCCGCCTGATCGGCCTCCTCCGCGCCTGACGGACGGCCAGGACCGCCCAATCCCGACAATCGCCAGGTCTCGTATACACAGTTGGCGCCTCCATTGCGGCGGAGGTGCTTCTATCTGTAGGCTTTCGCAGCCTGCTCCGAGGGGGGCAGCTGCAGGGAAGGGAGGGAGGTTTATGAGGTTGCGCAACGTTGCGCGCGCCATCTCCGTATTGGCGGTGGTGAGCATCGTGGCGGCGGCCTGTGGTGGGGGAACGAAAAGCCCGACAACTCCGACCTCGACGGCAAAGCCTGTTAAGGGGGGCTCGATCGTCGTTGGGGCGGAGCAGTGGCCTGAGTGTGTCAATCCCATCAACGAGTGCTCGTCGGCTACGTGGACCTGGTATTCGGTGCTCGAGCATGTGCTCGGGTACGCGATGGTCCTGGACTTGAACGGGAACTTCGTGGCTTCGCCACTGTTGACCGAGGCACCAACCCTGGACAACGGTGGGATCACGCAGAACCCGTTCACCATTACGTACAAGATCAGCGACAAGGCAGTCTGGGCCGATGGGTCCCCGATCACCTCGGCGGACTTCGACTTCACCTGGAAGGCCATCCTGAACACGACCGGGGCCTACACCACGGTCGGCTACACCTCGATCGACTCCATCGACACGACTGACCCCAAGTCGGCCGCCATCAAGTTCAAGGACGTCTTCGTGGACTGGCCGGACCTGTTCGGTGGGGTCTATCAGGGAATCTTCGAGAAGGCAGCCTTCCCGAAGCAGGCCAACAGCGCCAAGCCCAACTTGGCGAAGGAAATGCAGAACAGCATCCCGTTCTCGGGCGGGCCTTGGGTCCTGAAGTCGTGGAGCAAGGATCAGGCCGTGTTCACCCGGAACGACAAGTGGTACGGCACCGCCGGATCGTCCAGGGGCGGCATCCCCTGGCTCGACCAGGTGACCATGGTGCCGCGGACCGATCAGCCCACCGAGATCCAGTCCTTGCTGACCGGCGAGGTGGACGCGATCTATCCGCAGCCTTCGGACGTGAGCTTGATCGACCAGGTCAAGGGCACGCCTGGAGTGAAGGCGAAGGGGACGGACGGGGCGTACTTCGAAGCCCTGTGGTTCCAGCACGAGTCGGCACCGCTGGACGATGCCAAGGTCCGGGAAGCGCTGATGTACGCGATCGACCGCCAGTCGATCATCGATGCGATCATCAAGCTGAACAACCCGAACGCCGAGGTGCTCAACTGCGGCTTCGTGTCGTTCCCGAATATCGGTAACTGGTGCAAGGACAAGCAGCCGTTCTCGCAGTTCACGTACGACCCCGCCAAGGCCAAGTCGCTCTTGACGGCGGACGGTTACGACTGCACGGCAACGCCCTGCACCAAGAACGGAGCACCGCTGACGGTGGAGTACTCGACGGTCTCGACCAACACCCGTCGGACCACCACCCAGCAGCTGCTGCAGGCGAAGGCCAAGGACGCCGGATTCGCATTCAAGGTCAAGAACTACGAGGCCGGCGTGCTGTTCGGTGACATCGGGCCACACGGGAAGTTCACCATGGCGGACTTCGCCACCGGTGGCTCCGTCGACCCGAGCATCACCAGCTCCTTTGCTTGCGAGAACATCCCGACGTCGAAGAACTCGTTCGCCGGCGGGAACTGGAACCACTGGTGCGACACGGCCGCTACGGACCTGATGCACCAGAGCGACAAGGAGCTCGACCCCGCCAAGCGTCTCCAGCTGTTCGACCAGATCTACGACCTGGAGGCCACGGACTTCCTCTCCCTCCCGCTGTACGTGCTCCCCAACGTGGGCGCCTGGCGGGCGGACAAGATCGGCGGTCCGGTCGACGCCTTCATCCCTTCGAACCTCGGGATGTTCTACAACATGAACGACTGGTACCTGCTCAAGGCCGCGGCTTAGGGGCGGACCAGAGCACGCAGTAGCTGAAGAGGCCGGACCTGGCAGGGGCGACCCGCCAGGTCCGGCTCTCGGCCTATAATGGCTGCTGACTAGAGGAGCGAGATGTATCGGTACATCCTTCGCCGGTTGATCTTCGCCATCCCAGTCCTGCTGATCTCGAGCGTCCTGGTCTTCGCGGTCATCCGCAGCACCTTCGATCCCCTCGGCGGCGCCGCCATCAACCCCCGCGTCAGCCAGGCAGACATCCTCCGGCTCCGGAAAGAGTTCGGGCTCGACAAGTCACCGGTCCAGCAATACGTGATCTGGCTCGGCAACTTCGTGCGAGGCAAGTGGGGGACGTCACTCCTGTCCAATCGCCCCGTCTATCCGGACATCCAATCGGCGCTGGCCAACACCGTGATCCTGGGTGGGGTGGCGGTCACGTTCTCCCTACTGATCGGAATGAGCATCGGGGTCTACTCGGCCCTTCGGCAGTACTCCTGGTTCGATCATTTCTCCACCAGCGTCGCCTTCGTCGGGCTCTCGATGCCGAACTTCTGGTTCGCCCTGCTGCTCCAGATCTTCTTCGGGATCTACGTCACGAAGTGGTTCCATCTGAGCTCGCCCATCTTCTACACGGCCGGGCTCAGCTCTCCGGGCAGCGAGGGCTTCCACCTGATCGACCGGATCCGGCATCTGGTCCTGCCGATGCTCGTCCTGTCCGTGCAGATCATCGCGTACTACAGCAGATACATGCGGGCCAGCATGCTCGAGGTGCTGCACAGCGACTACCTGCGCACGGCTCGGGCCAAGGGTCTCAAGGAGAGCCGCGTGGTCGTCCGTCACGCCATGCGCAATGCCCTGATCCCGCTGACGACACAGGTGGCCATCGACGTCGGAGCCATCGCCGGCGGCCTCATCATCACCGAGGCCATCTTCGAGTACCCGGGGATGGGCCGGTACTTCGTGGACGCCCTGTTCCGGGGGGACTACCAACAGATCCTGCCGTGGATGATGATCGCCGTGTTCTTCGTGATCATCTTCAAC
>VAYC01000005.1 GCA_005885025.1 Actinomycetota bacterium
GGGCGGCGCCTTCCTCCAGACCCCGTGGGAGAGTGCGGCCGTCGCGCTTCGAACCAGCGCCTACTCGCTCAAGGCCATCGCTGTGGGGATGCTCCCGCTGATGCAGGAGGCCGGCGGTTCGATCGTCAGCCTCGACTTCGACGCGTCGGTGGCGTGGCCGATCTACGACTGGATGGGCGTGAGCAAGGCGGCCCTCGAGGCGATCACGCGGTACCTCGCCCGCTACCTCGGCCCCCACGGGATCCGGGTGAATTGCGTTTCTGCCGGGCCGCTCCGCACGATGGCCGCCAAGGGCATCCCCGGATTCGAGACGCTGGCTTCGTCATGGGGCAAGCGAGCGCCGCTTGGATGGGACGTCCAGGATCCCGAGCCGGTGGCGCGAACCGTGGCGTTCCTTCTTTCGGACTGGTCGAAGGGCATCACGGCAGAGATCATCCACGTGGACGGTGGGTATCACGCCGTCGGGGCAGAGCTCGAGGGCGAGTCGGCCCGGCCCTAACTCTCCACGGAGAATCGGACGACGGCCGCCAGGTCGTGCGAGGGCCTGATGTCCTGCCGAATGGTCTGCACGAAGCCGACGGTGTCGCGGTCGGTCCACATGCAGAGGCTTCCTCGAACTCCGCCCCTGATCCGGGCGCAGATGATCGTGGCCTCCTCGGAAGCGTCAACGGCCTTCGTCGCCATATCGATCTTGGCCTTGCCCGCGCTGGCATAGCCGCGGGCGAAATCCGAGAAGATGTCATCCGCCGACTGGTTCGGACCCTTCTGGTACTCGAAGGCGGCGAAGTAGAAGCGGGGGCTGCCGGAGAACCCGTAGAAGGCGGCCTTGCCCGTGATGCCGTTCTGCTGGGCGAGGGTCTCCAGCTGCCCCACGTACCGCTGAAGGCTGGGGTCGTCGATCTTCCCCATGCCCGCGATGGAAGCCGGGACCACGACGTGCTTTCGCGTGTATCGGGCCCAGGCGTCTCGGGCGCCTCCGTAGGCGCCGAAGGCCACCAGGGCCACCATCACCGCGATGGCCACCTTGGTCACCAGCGCGCCCCGATACCTCGTCTTGATCGGTGCGGGGACGGCCGCCCAGCTGAGGGTGGGCTTGACCGCGCTGTCCAGGGCTCCTGGGATCCGAACGGGGGCGGGCGAGGACTGCGTGAGGGGAGGAGCCACGGGGCGGACCACGTTCTGCTGCTCGGCGAACGGGACGTAGCATCGGTAGCAGAACAACGCGCTCCCGGGATTCACCGTCCCGCACTGGATGCACTTCTTCTGGTCCGGTGGTTGCGATTCGGGAGAACCCGGCGCCGCCGACTGGGCCACCGGCATGGACGTGGCCCATGAACGAGCTGCCGGACGCGCCGGCCGTGCGGGCGTCACGGGCGGAGGTGGCGGAAACGGGGGCTGAGCGCCTGGACCGGCGGCCGAGGCTCCCATGGTGAGAGTCGACGCCATGGCCATGGATGGAGCAGGCACAACCGGAAAATCAATCGACCCAGGCTGGTGGACCCGCTCTTCGGCTTCGAGGGGAACGCTCACCGAGGCAGCTACGTGGGGCCGTTGGAAGTTCTCGGCGAAGCGTTCGGGGTGGTCGCGCTTGTAGGCCGTCACGCTGACCGGCGCCGCATCCGCGAAGCCGAACGTCACGCGCCTGCGGTCCACCGCGGGCTGGACCGAGACCGACGACACGCGCTCCAGCGGTACGTCCCCCAGGAAGCGGACAGGCTTGTGGGAGAACAGGGCGGCCCTCCAGACCAGCAACCGTCGCTCCGTCAACCCGATGACCATGCGGGGGGCGGCCGGGAAGCCGGCTCGATGCGCTCGCCGAACCGATTCGCCCGTGAGGAGCGACTGCATGAGGGCCCCGGTCAGGAGCTCGCCGACGATGCCCAGCCGTCCCTCGAAGGCCCCCACGGCCAGGGCGCGGGTTGCCGCCACCAGATGCTCGCCGGGAGCGAGGACCTCGTTGGTATGTGGTTCGAGCTGTCGGTCTGCTTTGGGAATGGCCATTTGTCACAATCGAAGTCTCGGGGTCTAGGAGTTGATTCGGGCGGCCGACCAACCGGCTTGAGAAGGGCCTGTGCCCTAGGGCAGATGGAGGGTGGACCTAGCCGTCGAGGCGCACTTCCACGAGCAGCAGCTCCGTCTCCCCGTCGGCTCCGATGGTCAGCTCGGGCTCGTCCCAGATCTTGGCGGCGTCGCCCGTGCCGAGGCGCTGGCCGTTCAGCCGGATGTCCCCGCCGATCACGTAGAGGTAGCCGCCGGTCCCATCATCGAACTTGTGCGACACAGACGTGCCCCGTGGGAGTGCGGAGACGTACACGCTCGCCTCCTGGTGGACGAGCACGGCATCCCCGCCCTCCGGAGAAACCGCACGCAGCAGCCGGCCGGTTCGGTCCTCCTTCGTGAGGACTCTCTGCTCGACCGAAGGCTCCAGACCGAGCTCCCGCGGCATGATCCACAGCTGAATGAACCGCATCGGCTCGGTGTCGGAGGCGTTCTGCTCGGAGTGCCACGCTCCCGCCCCGAGCGTCATCCGCTGTACGGACCCCGCCGGCAGGACCGGGTAATCGTCTCCCCGCAAGCTGTCGGCGTGCTGGAAGAATCCTTCCACCACGTACGTGATCCCTTCGATGTCTCGGTGCGGGTGCATCGGCCAGGCCACCCCGGGGACCAGGCGATCGTCGTTGAACACGCGAAGCGACCCGAACTGCATCCATTCCGGATCGAGGTACTCGTCGAAGGAGAAGTGCCAGCGGGCATGGAACCATCCGCCCTCCTTCTCGTAGATCTCCGCGTCACGCCTGATCTGGATCATCGATCCTCCTCGCCCGTGAGAGGGCGGCCATGGCCAGGCCGCGCTCGACGTCGAGCCGCCCGAGCGCCTCTTCCTCGATCCGCACGGACCCGTACCGGACGTCCTCGTACGCTCGGGTCAGCGCGGTGAACGCTGGAGCGCACTCTGGAAAGGCCCGGTTCACGTCAATCATGTATTCCCCCGGCGTGCGAGCGGGCGGCTTTGCCAGACCGAGCCGCTCCAGCACCAGGAGCGCTTCCGCGTACCACCTTCTCACGGTATCTGCCGGGAACTCCCTCCGCAGGCGTGGGATCCGATTCCTCATGCGCCTGCTCGCCATCGGCGCCCGCTCTGGGATCTGCTCGCGCGCACGCGGGCCTACGCCCTCGGTGAGCAGGCGCCATCGGCGGCGGATGGTCGTGAGGAGCAAGAGGAAGATCCCCGTGAACAGCAACAGGCCGATGACGCGTTCCACCAGGGAGGAGCCACCGCTCTTCCCGCTCGTGGCTGGCCCGATCGCACGGATCCTCGCGGCGGCCCGGCTGATGCCCTCCGCCGAGACATGGGCCTTGGTGAGGATCCAGTAGAGGGGACGAAGGAGCAGCTCGGCCACCACCCACCCCATGGCCAGGACCAGCCTCGCCAGCAGCCCGTAGACGAAGCGGCCGGAGACCTCGAACGCCCCGTGCGGTGAACCGAGGACGAGCGCCAGCACCATCACCGCACACATCACGGCCAGGACGACGATCAAGCTTCGGTGGGGCCGGGAAAGCGAAGCATCGGAGTCGACTCTGGCCGGACGGTTGGCGAGCCACACGCTCGCGGCCCGGGATGCCAGCGAGCCGAGGAAGAACAGAACCGCGATCATCGGCATGAGCGAGTGCAGGGGGTCTCGCTTCCCCACTGAGACGACCTCGATGAACAGAACGGCCGCACCCAGGGCGAACGAGTCGCCGATGGGCTCCCGCCAGTCGCGGATGGCGAGCATCACCACGCGGAGGGCAAGCGCGAGCGCCACCACCACTGCTGTGCCCGTTCCGGACGCGCCCGCCGATCCCCACACGGCGCCTTGGACCAGGCCGAGGACCACGGCTGCGACCGGGACGGCCAGGCGCATCCCCGCATGCCGCCGGAACGCCGTTGCCGACACCGTGGCGCCGACGAATACCAACGCGAAAAGCGGGAAGCCGGCGAACGGCCCCGCGCCGACCCGGGCGGAGTCCACCGCGATGAGATGCGCCGGCACGAACAGGAGGCCGCTTTCGGCGGCCGCGGCGAGGGCCGCGGCCGGCACGCTGGCTCGGTCGTCGGCGCGGAGGCTCGGGTCTGCCCCGGCGCTCGCGCCCAATCGGAGCAGGTTCATCCGAGCACCGCCTCTACCGGCGACAGGTGGAGGACCTCGGCGCCGCGTCTGCGAAGGACGGCCATCTCGTGGAGCAGTCCCCGGCCGGGGCGCGGAGACACGACCACGGCCGTCGTGCCCCTGCCGAGACCGCGGGTGACCTCGCGAAGGACCGGGGCGAGATCCGAGGTGGGATCGCCGGGCATTCGGGAGAGGGCCGCGAAGAGCGTGGCCTCGTGCCCGGGTGCGGAGGAGGACGGCACCCGCAATGGCCCTCGCCCCTTGGTGAGGTGCGTGTTGGCGATCATCCCCACCCGCCACCCCGAGCCAATGGCCTGGCGCGCCAGGAAGCTGGCCCACCCGATGGTGTCTTCGGCGATCTCCGGGAAGATCGAGTCCCAGAATGGCTCTCCCGCAGCGAGATCGAGCACCAGAAGCACCTCGGCGGTGCGGGTCGGCTCGAACAGCTTCGTCTGGAGGCCGCCGGAGTGCCCGGTGAGCTTCCAGTGGATCCGGTTGAGGGGATCTCCGGGCTCGTACGGACGGACACCCGCGAACCGTTCCCGCGCTTCGAAGATGCGGGAGGCCTGGGCCGGGGCCCCGAACGGCAGCCGGCGTCGAACCGACATGGGGATGCCGATGCGAGGCTCGGGCATCACCAGCAACACGGCTTCGGCCGGGAGCTCGCGTCGCAGCGGCGAGAGGTCGAAGGGATCCGTGAGCTCGACCTGGATGCGCTCGACCCAGAACTCTCCCCGACGGCGCAGTCGGATGGGGAGGTCGAAGACGGCCTCCGAGCGGCCCGGGACGGACAGGCGTCGCTGAAACGCGCGCATCCTGGCTGATGATCCTGGACCGGGGTGCAGGCCGGGCGGCAACCAGATCGACAACCGGACCAACGGCAGAGGAAGGCGCTTGCCGTTCGCGATCCGCACGCGGAGTGTGACGGGTTCGCCCAGGAACGCGCGGGCCGGAATGAACCGGGCCGAGACCTCCACCCGAGCCCAGGCCAGGCGGGACCATGCCGCCACCGCTCCGGCCGTCATGGCGATGGCGACCGACCAGAGAAGGAGCGCCGTATTGGCCGCCGCCACCGCGGCGAAGCCCATCACCGTCGCCAGGAACAGGATGGCTCCGCGCCGCTCGGGGGTGTTCGTGCCTAGGCCCCCTGGAACTCCACGGGGACCGCAACGCTCTCCACGATCTCCTCGAGGATCTCGTTCTGGCGCCGGTCTCGGATGCGAGCATCGGTGGACAGGACGAGCCGGTGGTCGAACACCGGCCCGGCCAGTGCCTTCACGTCGTCCGGAAGGACGTAATCGCGTCCCGCGAGCAGCGCCCGGGCCCTCGATGCGTCGCCCATGTGCTCGATGGCTCTGGGGCTGGCCCCCACCTGTACGTCGGGATGGTCCCGGGTGGCCCGGGCCAGCGTCACGATGTAGCGGCGAACGGGCGGCTCCAGTCGGACCTCGTCGACGAGCCTCCGCAGCTCGACGAGGTCCGGGACGTCCTGCAGCGACACCGACGGCACCCCGCGCCCCCTGCGACCCACGGTCAGGATCCGTTCCTCGTCGTCCTCGCCCGGATAGCCCATGCGGACGCGCAGGAGGAACCGGTCCAGCTGCGCTTCGGGGAGCGGGAACGTCCCCTCCAGCTCGATGGGGTTCTGGGTCGCCAGCACGAAGAACGGGTCGGGCAGCGGGTAGGTCACGCCGTCCACCGTCACCTGGCGCTCTTGCATGGCCTCCAGGAGGGCGGCCTGTGTCTTGGGGGTGGCCCGGTTGATCTCGTCTGCTAGGAGGACCTCGGTGAAGATTGGCCCGGGTCGGAACTCGAACTCCTGAGTCTTGAGGTTCAGGACGGAAGTGCCCGTGATATCCGACGGCATCAGGTCGGGGGTGAACTGGATCCGGGAGAAGCGCAGTCCCAGGAGACTGGCCAGCATCCGAACCAACGTGGTCTTGCCGACGCCCGGGACGTCGTCGATCAGGACGTGAGAGTCCGTGAGGATCCCGATCAGGACCAGCCGGACCGGCTCCCGGACGCCGAACAGCCGGGCTTCGATCCGCTCCGCGAGCGCACGGAAAACGGTTCGGGCTTCGTCCAGGTCGCTCATGGGATCAGGATAGTCGGCCCCTGCGGGCCTTCCTCACCTGGTTGTACGGGTTGGCCGGGCGGCAGGATGCGGGGCTCGGCCCGGCTGGTCAGGCCGTCCGGCGCTCGGTGCGTTCGAGCATCGAATCAGCTGTGGAAGTGGCCGATCTTCAGCGCCGCGGCCGCGAGCGCCCCGGCGAAGAGGGCGGAGAGGAACACGATGAACAGGACCAGCTCCATGACGGCGACGATCCGTTTCCGCCAGTCGATCCGTTCCACCCGGGGGGATCGGATCCAGTCCCCGTCCCCGGAGGAGAAACGGGCACCGAAGGACGGCCGGTCTCTCTGCGCCGCTCGCCGATCCCAGGCCTCTCGGGCCCAATCACCCGCCCGTTCGGCCAGCGACCGGGCCTTCTTCCAAGCCAGCAGCGGCCTCAACATCTGCACGGAAGGATTCCCTCGATCGCTGATGTCATTCACGGCCGACCGAAAAATGGCTGCCCTTGCCGCGAATTCCCCGGCTATGTCAGGTCCCGAACAGCGGCCCCGAACTCCTTGCGGATGCCGGTGACAAAAGGCTCCTCCACCTTCGTATAGGCCCGGGCTTTCGCGTCCCGCAGCCGCCGGATGCAGTCCACGATCCGGGACAGGTCGTCCGCCTCGAAGGCCAGGATCCACTCCCAGTCGTTGATCCCGAAGGCGCTCGTGGTGTTGGCAAGCACGTCGGGGTATTCGCGGCCGAACTCGCCGTGCTCCCGGAGGAGGGCGGCCCGCTCCTCGGCCGGCAGCAGGTACCACTCGATGGTCCGGACGTAGGGATACACGCAGAGGTACTTCTTGGGGGGCTCGCCTCGGACGAACGCCGGGACGTGGTCCTTGGAGAACTCCGCCGGGCGCACGACGCCCATGAACGCCCAGGTCAGCTCGAGGCGCCTCCCCAGGGCGCTTCGGCGGAAGGCCACCAGGAGGTCCTGGAGGTCGTCGACGGAGTGGCCGACCCACCACATCAGGAGTTCCGCGTCCGGGCGGAACGCCACGGTCGAGTAGACGCCGCGAACCGCCACGCGCTCCGACCATTCCTTGAGCAAGATCTCGGCCTCGTGCGCGATCTGGTCGAGGTCCCCGGGGGGTCGCTCGCGAAGATCGGAGGTTCCCCGGAACACCGGATAGTACGCGTAGGTCAGCTCGTCCACGAGATCGCCTCCTGCTCAAGGTCGCCGGGCGGGCTCTCCCCGATCGCTCGATCGGTCGCGCCCGATCGGAGATATGCAACCACTCCTTGCGCGGTCTCGCGCCCCTCTCGCACACAGTCGGCGATCCCGACCCCCCGGAACGCCGAACCGGTGACGAAGACGCCGGGGCTCTTCGCGAGGGCAGCCTCGATCCGCCCGATGCGCTCGAGGTGGCCGACCTGGTATTGGGGCATCGAACGGTTCCACCGAACCACCCGGGACGCCACAGGCAGCGAACCGATCCGGAGGGCGGCCTCCACCTCGTCCGCCACTTTGGCCGCGAGCTCGGCATCGGTGAGGCGCAGGGCG
>VAYC01000392.1 GCA_005885025.1 Actinomycetota bacterium
CGAGACGCTCCTCCGTCTGGCCGAGGTGGACAACATCGTTGCGGTCAAGGACTCCACAGGCGACTTTCAGACGGCCAGCCGGCTCATCAAGGAAAGCCCGCCCGACTTCGACCTCTACTCCGGAGACGACTGGGCCACCTTCCCGCTGTGCTGCATGGGCGCGGCCGGCATCGTCTCGGTAGCGTCGCACCTGGTGGGGGACCGGATCCGGGAGATGATCGAGCTGATCCAGACGGGTGACGTGCCCTCGGCGCGCAAGATCCACGACGACCTCATGCCGATCTTCAAGGGCCTGTTCGTCACGTCGAACCCCATCCCGGTGAAGGCTGCCCTGCAGATCGCCGGGCGCCCGGTCGGCCCGCCTCGCCTGCCGCTCGTGGAGGCCACGCCAGAAGAGCGGGCCAAGATCGAGCAGGCCATGCGCGAGGCCGGCGCCCTCTGAGCTAGGAAGCGGAGGAAGCGCCCGGCGCGCGACCCCCGACTGGTCTTTCTCGGCGGTGTCGGGGAGGTCGGCCGGAACATGGCCGCGCTCGAGCTGGAGGGCCGCATCCTGGTGATCGACGCCGGTCTGTCCTTCCCGGAGGTGGAGATGCCCGGGATCGACCTGGTCCTCCCCGACTTCCAGTACCTCCGGGACAACCAGGACCGGGTGGAAGCGGTGGTCCTGACCCACGGGCATGAGGACCACGTCGGATCGCTGCCGTACCTGCTGCGGGAGTTCTCGCTCCCTCTGTATGGAACGAAGCTCACGCTGGCCCTCCTCGAGGGCAAGCTCGAGGAACACCGTGTCCGGGACCGGGCCCGGTTCGAAGAGGTCGCGCCGGGCCAGGAGATCCATACCGGTCCGTTCACCGTGCGGTTCCACCGGGTGTCGCACTCGATCCCCGACGGGTGCGCGTTGGCGATCGACCTGCCTGCCGGCGTCCTCCTCCATTCCGGCGATTTCAAGCTCGATAGCACGCCGATCGACGGGAGGGTCACCGACCTGCAGGGCCTCGCCGAGGAAGCACGCCGTGGGGTCCACCTCTTCTTGTCCGACTCAACGAACGCCGAGGATCCGGGGAGCACAGGGAGCGAGCGGCTGGTGGGGCCCGTCCTCCGCGACATCGTCCGGGATGCCCGTCACCTCGTGGTGATCGCCTGCTTCGCCAGCCACATCCACCGCATCCAGCAGGCGGCCAACGCGGCAACGCAGGCCGGCAGGAAGGTGGCCTTCCTCGGCCGGAGCATGCACCAGAGCGTGCAGGCGGCCCGCTCCCTCGGGTTCCTCACGGTCGCCGACGAGGCGATCGTCCCCATCGAAGAGGTCGAGAAGCTGGACCCGTCGTCGGTCGTGGTCATCTCGACAGGCTCACAGGGCGAGCCGCTGTCTGCCCTTTCGCTGATGTCCGCGCACGAGCACAAGTACATCCACCTCGAGCCGGGAGACACCGTGGTGTTGTCCTCATCGGTCATCCCGGGCAACGAGACCGCGATCCACCGGACCCTGGACGGGCTGTACCGCACGGGCGCCGACGTCTTCCATGTCCCCATCGCCCCCGTCCACGTTTCCGGGCATGCCGCTGCCGAGGAACTCAAGTTCATGTTGAACCTCATCCAGCCGAGGTGGTTCGTGCCCGTGCACGGCGAGCTCCGCCACCTGGCCCACCACGCGCGGCTGGCCCGCGAGGTTGGAGTCCCGGCGGACCGGATCCTCCTGGTGGAGGACGGCGACACTGTGGAGATCGGCGAGACCGTACGGAAGGGCGAGCGGGTGTCTGCGGGCATGACGTTCGTCGACGGACTGGGGATCGGAGACGTCGGCGAGGTCGTCCTACGAGATCGCCGGAAGCTTGCCGGCGACGGGATCGTGGTCGTGGTGGTGACCGTCGACGCCCACTCCGGAGAGGTGCTGGCCGGCCCGGACGTGATCAATCGTGGGTTCGTCTTCCAGGACGCGGCCGAGCCGATCCTCGAGGAGGCCCGCCACCGCGCGCTGGTATCGCTCAAGGAATGCGCCGCACAGGGAGTCAGCGACCCCACGGTCCTGCGGGAGCACATCCGCACCGCCGTGCGCCGGTACTTCTTCGAGACAACGCAACGCAAACCGGTGATCGTCTAGGGATGGCCGTGCGAACCAAGTCCAGGTCGAAGCCGAGGTCGGGGCGTTCGCGAACCGTCCGTCGGGGTCGGGCGTCCTCGAGCCGAACCAGGCCGAAGCGGAAAGGCGGCTCCCCCCGCCTGCGGCGGGCCGGATCGTCGCTCGTTCGTCACGTGTCGCCGAGGGCGACCGAGGCGCTGGGGATCGGACTGCTGATCCTCGCCGTGCTATCGGTGCTGGGGCTGTGGTTCGCAGCGGGAGGTCCCTTCGGCCGGCTGCTCCAGGTGGGGGTGAAGGGCGCGTTCGGGCCCGGCGGCTACGCCATGCCCGTCGTGGCCGGCTACTGGGCAGTCCTGCTGCTGAAGGGAGTTCCCCGTGAGGAGCGGGGCCGGATGCTGGTGGGGCTCATCATGACGGGCCTCGGGATCCTGGGCGTCCTGTCGGTGGCGGGCGGCAACCCCAGCCCGAGCGACGGATACAAGACCGTGAGCGGGGCGGCGGGCGTGATCGGCGCCGCTGTGGGCTGGTCGCTCTCTCGGGTGGCGTCACCATACGGGGCCGTGGCCGTGTGCCTCGGCGCCGCGATGCTGGGAGCGCTCGTCTTCACCGCGACGCCCTTGGCCTCGTTCGGCAGAGTCGTCCGCCGGCTGGTCATCGGGCCGGTGCGCGCGCAGTCGAGCGAAGACGAGCCCGAAGAGCCGCGGGTCCGGCGGGGCAGAGGCCACGCGACCGAGCCACTCGATGCGGTTGTGGACATGGCTGGCCGTAGTCGGGGAGCCCAAGCAGGCCCGACTGCCGCTGACGGCCCGGGGTAACGGTTACAAGCTCCCACCGCTCGAGCTCCTCCGTCGAGCACCGGAGGCGTCGGCTGACACCCGGGACGCCGAGCACACCATGGCCGCCCTCGAACGAACCTTCCACAACTTCGGCGTGCCGGCCTCGGTCGGGTCCGCCCATCGGGGCCCGACGGTCACGATGTACGAGGTGGAGGTGGAGGCCGGGACGAAGGTGAACAAGGTGCTGTCCCTCGCCGACGACATCGCGTACGCGCTGGCCACCCCCGACGTTCGGATCATCGCACCCATCCCGGGCAAGTCGGCCATCGGCGTGGAGGTCCCGAACAAGGTCCGGGACTTCGTGATGCTCGGAGACGTGCTCTCCTCGAAGGCGGCCCGCGAGGTCAGCCGGCCCCTCTACGTGGGTCTGGGCAAGGATGTCCACGGGCGGTCGGTGCTGGTGAACCTGGGAGAGATGCCGCACGTGCTGATCGCTGGGGCCACCGGAGCCGGCAAGTCGTCGCTCATCAACACGTTCGTGGCGTCGGCGCTCATGCGCACGACGCCGGACGACGTGAAGCTCGTGCTCATCGACCCCAAGCGGGTGGAGCTGTCCCACTTCGCCGACATCCCTCATCTGCTGACCCCAGTGATCGTGCACCCGAAGAAGGCGGCCGAGGCCCTGGCGTGGGTGGTACGCGAGATGGAGATGCGCTATGAGGCCCTGGCCACGGTGGGCATGCGCGACATCGATGCCTACAACGCATGCCACGCCGAAGGGACCCTGCGCATCCCTCCCGGGCAGGAGGGGTCGTTCGGCCGCCTCCCGTACATCTTGGTGATCATCGACGAGCTGGCCGACCTGATGATGGTCGCGCCCAGGGACGTGGAGGACGCCATCTGTCGGATCGCCCAGATGGCCCGGGCGGTGGGGATCCATCTTGTCGTGGCGACTCAGCGACCCAGCGTCGACGTGGTGACCGGGCTGATCAAGGCCAACATCCCGTCCCGCATCGCGTTCATGACCGCCTCCCAGGCGGACTCACGGGTCATCCTGGACGTGGGGGGTGCCGAGAAGCTCGTGGGCCACGGCGACATGCTGTTCCAGCCGGCCAACGTGTCGAAGGCCGTCCGGATCCAGGGCGCGTGGGTCACCGAGAAGGAGATCGAGGCCGTCACCGAGTGGTGCCGCAAGCAGCGCAAACCCGAGTTCGTGGCCGGGGTCGAGGGCATGGGGCGGCCGCCGACGGCCGACGAGGAGGCGCTGGACGGCGACGACGAACTGCTCGAGCAGGCGGCCGAGCTGGTCATCCGCTCGCAGCTCGGGTCGACGTCGATGCTGCAGCGCAAGCTCAAGGTCGGCTTCGCCCGCGCCGGTCGGCTCATGGACCTGATGGAGGAGCGGGGGATCGTCGGTCCCGGCCAGGGGTCGAGGGCTCGCGACGTCCTGATGACCTGGGAGGAATGGCAGGAAGCCCAGCAGCGCGTCCGGTGAGGGACCGTTCGAACTCTTCCCAAAAGCAAGGGAGCGACCCGGAGGCCGCTCCCTCGATCACTTTGCGCTCCCGGGCCCGAAGACCCGGTCTCGTTTCGTGACACCCGAACCATAAACGGACCGAGACCTTCGTGTCC
>VAYC01000388.1:0-483 GCA_005885025.1 Actinomycetota bacterium
TACTACGGGATGCAGACCTTCGATCAGTCACTGCTGGGCATGGTGCGGAAGGGACTGGTCACTGTGGACGACGCCCTTCGGGCCTCCTCGCAACCCCACGATTTCATGCTGATGCTGGAGCAAGCGGGGCTGAAGGTCAGCGCCTAGCCATTCCGGCGACGGGTAGTGTCTCAGTCTGATCCTGGCCCGCTGTGAGGGTCGTCAGGCGGCCCTGAGGAAGAACTCCCCATCCTCGGACCCTTGGCATAGCGGCTGGCGTTCTCGATCACCCAGGACGCTTCAGGGAATCGCGGCGCTGCTGGACTGAGCAGCTTCAAGGTTTGAGTCTGATGAGTCGATGCCCCGGCATGCAGTGGAAATCGCTTGTCGGCTGGGCCCCGGAATTGACTGAATGAAGACCGTCAGCATTCAGAGGGCAAACCATGCCACCACTCGGCAGTGGCGTTCATTCCTCTGGTGGCGAAGGGTCAGTGTTGCTTTAGG
>VAYC01000388.1:509-3541 GCA_005885025.1 Actinomycetota bacterium
GATAACCCCTTCGCCGGACTCGCGGACGATCTCTATATTGGAACCGGTGACCGGAAGTCCAGCCGAAATCAGAGCCCGCCCTTCCGATCGCCCGCATTGCTCGTCCTTCCTAGATTGCGCGGTTGGCCACTCGACCGCGAGGCCCATCTCCGTCGCAAGCTAGTAGTGCGAATTCGGGGTCGAGCAGCCTCGGCCGGAGGAAGTCTCTTTGTGGACGCCGCAGCGCTCACGTGGCTTCCGACTCGCTCTTGGGCCCATTTCGAAGCCCGAGACCTCCTCATGCGCTTGGACGATATCCAGGTATGCGAGACTCTTCGTGTCGGTCGCCGATCCATGGGTCTCACGGTCCACTTAAGCAACGGGGCTGAGGTCTGGCTGCTTGTCCGGGATGCCAAAAAGATCCAGAGGGCGCTGGAGGCAGCGAAAACGCCAGGCACTACGTGACCAGTCTGCTTAGCCATCCTGTCGCGGGAGGCACCCGCCCGCGCAAGAGCCTGAAGAACCCCTACCCCCGCACTCCGGCGATGGCAGCGGGCGTGGAGGATCACATCTGGTCGGTGCGGGAGATTGCAGGGCTGCCGGACTCATGAAACCCCCACCCGACTGGAGGCGTGGTTTGATCGGAGGACTGCTTGCTGGTGCGATTATCTTTGGCTTCGGGCTGCTGAAGCACGTCAAGCTCGTGGACGCTCTCCGATCGAGCGGATTCGCCACACTCACGATCTGGATGGGTTGGCTGTTGTTTGTGTTTTGGACGTGGGTACTCACACGAATACCCAGCCAAAGACGCAAGCCAAACTGAGACACTACCCGGCGACGCCCTGTCAGGTAAGCCGTAGCATTCTCCCCACACGCCTGAAAGGGGAGAGCCGGCATGCGCGTCACGATCGTTGGAAGCGGGTTCGTGGGGGCTACCACGGCCATGCGCGTGGTCCAGAAGGGGCTGGCCGACGACGTCGTGATGGTCGACATCGTCCCGGACCTCCCTCAGGGGCTGGCCCTGGATATGCGGGAGTCGGCCCCCATCGAAGGCTTCGAGCCGAACGTCCGCGGGACCAACGACTACGCGGACACGGCGGGTTCGGACCTCGTGGTGATCACGGCGGGACTCCCGCGCCAGCCCGGCATGAGCCGGATGGACCTGCTGGGGAAGAACGCCGGAATCATCCGGGACGTGGTGGGCAAGATGACCGAGCACTCCCCGAACGCCATCCTCATCGTGGTCACCAACCCCCTGGACGAGATGACCTATCTGACCTCCGAGGTCTCCGGCTTTCCCAAGCAGCGAGTGATGGGCATGGCCGGGGTCCTCGACTCCTCTCGGCTTCGATACTTCATCGCCGAGGAGCTCGGGGTGTCGCCCTCTCGGGTGGAGGCAATCACGCTCGGCTCGCACGGCGACGCCATGGTGCCGCTGCCTCGCCAGGCGACCGTGGAGGGCAAGCCGCTCACCGAGCTGGTGGACGAGCAGACGCTGGAGCGCCTGTACCAGCGAACCCGGGACGCGGGCGCCGAGATCGTGGCCCTGCTCAAGAAGGGCAGCGCATACTACGCGCCCTCGGCGGCCATCGCCCAGATGGTCAACGCCATCGCCGGTGACACGAAGGAGATTCTGCCCGTGTGCGCATGGTGCACGGGCCAGTACGGGATCAAGGACGTGTACGTGGGTGTGCCGGCGCGCCTGGGGCGAGCGGGCGTCGAGGAGATCGTCGAGCTCGACTTGAACGACGACGAACGCGCGGCGCTCCGCCAGGCCGCCGAGGGCATCCGGGCCAAGTGTGCCGACCTCGCCAAGCTGGCCTGAACCACAGGATCAGGGAACCCGCTGCCAGTCAGCGTTCATGTCCTCCGATGATGCGAGTCCGTCGTGCCGGCGGGGAATCTCGCTGGATCACTCGCGATACGATCCCGTGATGGGCAAGGATCGCGAGGGAGTCGGAGACTACGCTCGCCAGTTCTTCACCAACTGGAAGGACTACGAGGGACCGGCTTCGAAGAAAGTGTGAGGTCCGTGGCGACCCTCAAGGGCTGTTGTGGCCACCCCGGCGAACCCGGCTGCTGACAGGTCAAACGGGCCCCCGGTCGGGGGCCAGGATCCTAACCTCGGACCAGGAGTCCTCGCGCGGTGTCGGCGATGGCCTCCGCCATCTCCGACGTCGATGCGGTGCCGCCCAGGTCCGGGGTCCGAATTCGGCCTTCGGCCAGGACCGCCGCAACGGCCTGTCTCACAGCCCGCGTGGCTTCCATCTCCCCGAGATGGGCCAGCATCATGGCCGCGGACAGGATCATGGCGATCGGGTTGGCCAATCCCTTTCCCGCGATGTCGGGGGCGCTGCCGTGGACCGGCTCGAATACGGCGTACTCCCACCCGAGGTTCGCGCCGGACGCCAGTCCGAGGCCGCCGGTCAGCCCAGCGCACAGGTCGCTCACGATGTCGCCGTAAAGGTTCGGGAGGAGCAGGATGTCCAGCGCCTCCGGCTCGGTGACCAGCTGGAGGGCAAGCGCGTCCACCTGGCATTCCTCGAACGTCACGTCCGGGTAAGAGCCCGCCTCCTGGGTTGCCGTCTCCAGGAACACGCCGTCTGAGAACCGCATGATGTTGGCTTTGTGACCGACGGTGATCGAGCGCCTCGCATTTCGTCGGGCGAAGTCGAAGGCGAACCGCACGATCCGGCGGGTGCCGCTTACGCTGATCGGCTTCACCGTGACACCCGCATCGGCCCTCACCTCGAATCCCGCCAGGGCCCGAAGCTCCCGGCGGAGCTGTTCGAGCTCCTTGCTGCCCCGCTCGAACTCGATCCCAGCGTAGAGGTCCTCGGTGTTCTCCCTGATGACCACCAGGTCAACGTCGGAGTGGCGGGAGGCCACGCCTGGGAGGGAAAGGGCTGGCCGGACCGCCGCAAAAAGGTCGAGTTGCTGCCGGAGGGCCACGTTCACGCTCCGGAACCCGGCGCCGACAGGCGTGGTGATCGGTCCCTTCAGGGCCGTTCGGCTGGCCTCGATCGACCGGAGGACCCGGTCGGGGAGGGGCG
>VAYC01000007.1 GCA_005885025.1 Actinomycetota bacterium
GAATCTGGGGCGGGGCCGGTAGATCCACCGACGTCCCCTCTGCACGGCCAACACGAACATCCCGGTCTCGGTCTCGAGCTGCAGCTGCTTGAGCGACTTGCCTTCCGCCCGCGAGCCCCTCTCCACGACTGTCTCGGCAGCGACCTCCTCGCTCTCCGCCAGCGCCATCTGGATGACCGGATGGAGCTCCTCGCCTTTCTCGATCAGCCATGTCATGTCCCTGGCCGCGTCGAAGATCTGCTCGCTGGCGTAGGCCAGGCGGAGCAGGCCTCGGAGCTCGTCGGTGTTGCGAGCCTCGGGCGCCGCCTTCAGCACCCACGACTCGAGTTCGTCGTGCAGGATGTCCGACCGAGCCTCGAGGGTGGCCACCTCGGCGGCCAGCGCGGGGTCCCTGAAGAGCAAGGCCGAATACGCGAGGCCCACCGCCACCTCGGCCGAGTTCTTCATCTCCACCAGGATGTCGACGGCTCGGTCGAGCTCGGTGAGGGCGATGTGCTCGGTCTCGGGCGGCTCGGGCAGCGGCGGAGCCCCGGCCAGCTCCCGGATCAAGTTCGCGCCGTCCTCCGGCCCCTGGAACAGGAGGACGTCCCCTTCCGACAGCACCGTGTCCGCCTGTGGATCGAAGACCCAGGAGGTGCCCCGGCGGACGGCCAGCAGCCACATGCCGGTCTCCGAGGGCAGGAGCAGCTCGCGGAGCGACCGTCCGACGCACGCCGCCCCTTCCCGCACCCGGACCCGGCCCACGATCTCGTCGGCGTGGCGGAGGTCGGGGCGAAGCTCGGCCGGGATGCCCAGATTGGCCTGGATGACGCGGGCGATGTCCGAGGCGGCCTCGCCGATCTTCTCGATGGCCGAAGCGAGATGCAGCACGGCCCCCATGGCCTCGGCGTCCTCGGGAGAGCGGGCGGCGAGCATCGAGATCTCTCGGAGCCGGCGGAGGTAGGCCTCCAGCCGCTCCTTGAGGTCCTCGACTTCCTCCGCCAGGTCGTCGTCGTTGAAGAAGACGGCCGCGTAGGCCAGGTCGACCATGAGCTCGGAGGCGTCCTTCGCCTCGACGAGCAGCTCCTTGACGTTCCTAGGTGCGTCGTCCTCAGCCATGCGGCCCGGCTCCCACGATCAGAACGATACCGAGAATGAGACAAAGCGTCCCTGCCAGGTCCATCAGGCTCGTGACCAGCGGGATCCCGAAGTTGTCGGGATCCCATCCGAACCGGTAGGCGGCAACGGCTCCCCAGTAGGCGATGGCCGAGGAGATGATCGTGGCCAGAAAGCCGGCGAAGAGGCTGACGGCCAACATGTCCACGATCCCCGGACTGGCCTTGCCCGTCGCCATGCTGATCAGTTGGGCGGAGATCGCCACCAGGGTGAACACCGACACGGCGAAGAGGAAGTTGAGCGAGGCATCGAGAAGGGCGAGGGGCTGAGGGATCCGCCGTGGCTCGATCACACCCATGTGCAGCTTCGAGGACAGGCGGGCCGAGAGGATCCCTCCCAGCGCCCCGGTGTCTTCCAGGAACGGCGGGATCAGCACGAGGAGGGCGGGAAAGGCGATGAAGCGCTCGATGCGCGACTCGACCACGGTGCCGGCCAGGATGTCCACCACTCCGGCCACGAAGAGGACGGGGAGCGATTCGCGCACGATCCGACGGGCGAGGGGAAGGTCGGTGAGGAAGCCCCGGATCAACATGAGCAGGCAGAACCCCCCGGTGACTATGGCAATGGTGAACGTGACATAGGGGAGGCCCGTCAGGTACGAGGCTGCCCACAGGGCAGGGAGAGTGCACGTGTCGCCGATGGCGGTGACCAGCGGGGCGGACACCGAATCGAGGTCCCAGCCCCGCCGGGGCGAAGCGATGGCCAGGGCGACGGAGGCGGTGCCCACGATGATCGACCCGAGCACGCCGCCGAGGATGGAGATCACCAGGAAGTCCCACACCGAGATGGACCGCAGCCCGAACGCCGCGGAAGCGATCCGGGCGATCACGCCCAAGAACAGGGAAGTTGCGAGCGTGAGGACCGTCGAGGCGAACACGTTCTGCTGCAGGAAGTCCCCCCGGCGTCGCGACACCGAGAACAGACCCGAGTTGATACCGGTCCCCAGGCGGGACCCGAGCGCGCCGAAGATGTTCCCCCGCATGCCGATGGCCGCCGGGATCAGGACGATGAGACCAGGGAGCAACGCCAGTCGGTTCGACATGGACGCGAGCGCTAGGCCCGCGAGGAGGTCCCCTCCCGAGGAGATGAGGAGCGCCACGAAGCCCTGGCGGAGTGTGCGCTTCTCCGACCGCCAGTAATCCCACAGCCTTCTGGCTCGGCGACGAGGCCCAAAGGCGAACGCCATAACGGCACGCTCACGCGGATCGTCCTCCTCGGGGAAATGGGCAGCAGCCCGGGCGAGTATGCGCCCGCCGGCTTGCCTCGGCAAGCATCGATTGGGCTGGTGGCGACCCCGATTCGGCGCATCGGTGGCAGGGGCTTTGGACCTTCCGCGGTCTTGCGGAAGCTCGCTGGCGCGGCTAGTTTCCGCTCGGATCGCTGACCTACCGGAAGGAGCCCCTGGCGCGCCCAGACTCGCAAACCCAGGCACGAACCGAGCCCGCCATCGCCGGTCCCCTCGAGGTGGCCGTCCGCCTCGACGACGTCCACAAGCGCTTCGGCGAGGTGGCGGCCGTGAACGGCGTCACCCTCGACGTGCGCCAGGGGGAGTTCTTCTCGATGCTCGGCCCGTCAGGCTCGGGGAAGACCACGTGCCTGCGGATGATCGCCGGCTTCGAGCTGCCCACCGATGGTCGAATCCTGCTCCAGGGCAGGGACGTGACGCGCCTGCCCCCGTACGAGCGAGACGTGAACACCGTCTTCCAGGACTACGCGCTATTCCCGCACATGACGGTGGGCGAGAACGTCGAGTACGGCCTCCAGGTGAAAGGCGTGCCGAAGGTCGAACGACGCCGTCGTGTCGCCGACGCGCTCCGGATGGTCCGGCTGGAGGGATTCGAACGCCGGCGGCCGGCGGCGCTCTCCGGGGGGCAGCGGCAGCGCGTGGCCCTGGCGAGGGCGCTGGTCAACCAGCCCGCGGTCCTGCTGCTGGACGAGCCGCTGGGGGCCCTGGACCTGAAGCTCCGCCAGCAGATGCAGATCGAGCTCAAGGCGATCCAGCAGCGGGTCGGTCTCACGTTCATCTACGTGACGCACGATCAGGAGGAGGCGCTCACGATGAGCGACCGGCTGGCAGTGATGAACGCGGGCCGGATCGAGCAGGTGGGCAGTCCCGCCGAGGTCTACGAGGGCCCGGAGACGTCGTTCGTGGCCGGATTCGTCGGCATCTCGAATATCCTGGCGGGTGAGGCGGCCCATGCCATCACCGGTTCCAAGCGTCCGTTCACCATCCGGCCCGAGAAGATCCGGATGGCCGAACCGGATCAGCCGGCAGGGCCGGGCGAGTGCACGGTGACCGGCCACGTCGGGGAGGTCGTCTACCTCGGCGCCACCACCCGGTACGTCATCGACCTCGACGTGGGGGGACAGCTCGTTGTGACGCAGCAGAACCTGGCGATGTCTTCGATGGAGGCCCTGCGTGTGCGAGGCAAGGCCGTCCGTCTGATCTGGGACGGGCAGCTGAATCGTTCGGTAGAAGGCTCGACAAGCGAGGGGGGGCCGGAGCCTTCCGGCCCGGGAGGAGGAGGGAAATGAGACGCTTGCCCATCGCGCTGGCGCTCCCATGCGCGCTCGTCCTGATCACGGCGGGGTGCTCCAGTGGGAAAGGCTCCGCTGCCGTGAAGGTGTACAGCACGATCGGCCAGACCGAGGGCCAGCTCAACCTCATCGCGTGGCCCGGATATACGGAGAGCGGCCAGAACGATCCCAAGTTCGACTGGGTCACTCCGTTCCAACAGCAGACCGGCTGCCAGGTCCACGCGAAGTACGCCAACACCTCCGCCGAGATGGTTACCCTCATGCGGCAGGGAGGGGGGAAGGTGTACGACGGGGTATCGGCGTCGGGAAACGCCACCAATGTCTTGATCGCCCACGGTGATGTGGCGGCCGTCGACGTGAACAAGTTGATCCCCAACTACAGCCAGATCGTCATGAAGTCGCTGCAGGCGCCGGCCCACAACACGGTCAACGGCGTTCACTACGGCGTGCCCTACATGTGGGGTCCCAACTTCCTGATGTTCAACACCAGCAAGGTGACGACTCCGCCCGACAGTTGGTCGGTGGTGTTCGAGTCGACGATCAACGGCGCGCCGAACCCTTACGCGGGCAAGGTCACCGCATACAACGACTCGATCTACATCGCCGACGCCGCGCTCTACCTGAAGGCCCATGACCCCTCGCTCGGGATCACCGATCCGTACGAGCTGACGTCGAAGCAGCTCGACGCGGCCGTCACTCTGTTGCAGCAGCAGCACTCGATGGTGTCCAAGTACTGGGCTGCCTACACCGACGAGATCCAGGGGTTCGAGTCGGGAGACATGGTCATTGGGACGGCCTGGCCGGTGAACCTGGCGCTGATCCAGTCCGACAAGAAGGTCAAGGCCGATGCCGTGTATCCCTCGGAGGGAGTCACCGGCTGGGCCGACACCTGGTTGATGTCCTCTCATGCCCAGCACCCCAACTGCATGTTGAAGTGGATGCAGTGGACCATGCGCCCGGAGGTCCAGGCGCAGGTGGCCGAGTACTACGGGGCGACCCCCGGTCTCTCGACGGCCTGTGACATCCTCCGCAAGGACATCGGGACCGACGCCGACTCGCTGTACCACTGCGGCGACGACAACTTCCTGAAGTCGATCTACCTGTGGAAGACGCCGCTTCCCACGTGCGCTAACGGCAAGGACGAGTGCACCGACATCAACACCTGGACCGACAAGTGGACCCAGATCGTGGGCGGCTAAGGAGAGTCTCGGCCTGGCTGTACGGGCATCGGAGGGTTCAGCTCGTGCTGACCCTCCTCCCCCCCGTCGGTTGGATGCTGGTCGTCTACCTGGCGGCCCTGACCCTGCTGTTCGTCACCTCGTTCTGGAAGGTCGACCCGTTCACCACATCGATCCAGCGGATCTGGAGCCTCCGGAACTACCGGGTCCTCTTCACCGAGCCCACCTACCGGATCATCGCCCTGCGAACGCTCGGCATCTCGGCCGCCGTCGCGGTGACGGACATCGCGCTGGCCTTCCCGATCGCCTACTTCGCCGCGCGGGTCGCTGCGCCTCGCGCCCGGGCGGCAATCCTCCTGGCGATCGTGTTGCCTCTGTGGTCCAGCTACCTGGTTCGCGTGTTTGCGTGGCGAACGATCTTGCAGGGCAACGGGCCGGCTCAATGGCTGCTTCGCCAAATCGGCCTTGGAGGAGTCAGGGTCACCTTCTCGAACTGGGCGGTGTGGATCGCCTTCACGTATCTGTGGCTTCCCTACGTCATCCTGCCGATCTACGCGGCGCTCGAACGGATCCCCGCCTCCTACCTCGAGGCGAGCGGAGACTTGGGGGCGAGGGCCCCGACCACGTTTCGGCGGGTGATCTGGCCGCTGGCCTTCCCCGGCGTCGTAGCGGGGTCGATCTTCGCCTTCTCACTCACGCTCGGTGACTACATCACTCCCGACCTCATCGGAAACACCCAGTTCATCGGCAACGTGATCTCCGTGAAGGTCGGGGTCACCGGAGACCTTCCCTTCGCTGCCGCCTACGCGATGGTTCCCGTATTCATCATGGCGATCTACCTGTTCCTGGCCCGCCGGCTGGGAGCGTTCGAGGCGCTGTGATGTCGAGACCCGCGAGGCCCACCTGATGGAATCGCGGACCGTACGGATCGTGTTGCGGCTTGCCGCGGGATTGGTGCTCGCGTTCCTCTACAT
>VAYC01000006.1 GCA_005885025.1 Actinomycetota bacterium
GGCCGGGACACAGTCGGCGTGACGTCGGGGGCGTCGGCCCCTGAGTGGCTGGTGGAGCGGGTGGTCGAGGACCTCAAGGCTCGCGGCGCCCGGGAGGTGCGCCAGCTCCACACGGTGGACGAGCAGATGCGCTTCTCGCTGCCGGTGGCCATCCGTGAGCCCGTGGCCTGAGCTCCGCTTTCAACCCGGATCCGGGCCACACCGATCAATTCAGTGGAACACCATGGACGAAGCGTCTCCTCCACCCGCACCTGTTCCTGAGCCGGCGCCACCGCCGATCTGGGCCGGCCCCCTTGCCCGCTCCGGTCAGCTCGAAGACCCGAAGCCCAACCCGAAGCCCGTCTACTCCCGGTGGGAGGGAGGTCCGCTGAGCTTCGGCCCGTGGGGCCGCATCGCGCTGACCGTCTTGATCGTGGTGGGCGCGTTCATCGGGTTCGGACTGTTCGCGCCGTGGGGCAGGCCGTTCGCCATCGTGTACTGGCCGATCGCGTGCGCGTACTGCACCTTCCTGCTGCAGGCGGTGTGGAGGAAGACGCGTGTCCGTTGACCGTTGCTCGCGCGTAAGCTGTCGTATGAGGCACGTGAGATGCGAGCCCTAGCTCGATCGGTCGGTCTCCTCATCACCCTGGCGGCCTGTATCCATGGGGCGAGCTACTCGCGCTCCATCCCCACCTCCATACTTTCTCCTGCTCCCTCCCCCTCCCCGCTGTCGAACGGTCTCTCCTTCTGC
Organism: Actinomycetota bacterium; assembly: GCA_005885025.1. Classification (GTDB taxonomy): domain Bacteria; phylum Actinomycetota; class UBA4738; order UBA4738; family UBA4738; genus AC-52. The sequence continues at coordinate 731 of VAYC01000006.1, forward strand.
CCGATGGGGATCAACCGGGGGACCAGCGTCTCCATAGCGAACGTCGTTGAGAAGATGGATAGCCATCTTCCCCATTGGCTGCCGATCGGATTCGGCCTCGCAGGAGCATGGGACGAAGGCTCGGGCCGCGTGTCGGCCCACTGGACAGATGCGAAGTGTCGGGAGTTGATCGTCTTCTTCTCACGCTCTGGTATGCCCGACCCTTC
>VAYC01000386.1:0-336 GCA_005885025.1 Actinomycetota bacterium
TCCCTTCGAACCTGCAGAAGCTCGGGATCACCAGCGTCAACTCCGCGAAGATCCTTCGTGACTCGGCGCTGATCGGCTTTCCCCTGAACTTCCCGATCGCGTGGGCGTACGGGTTCTGGAGCGCCAAGAAGACGATCCTGCTCATGGCCACGGTGACCGTGTCAGCGCTGATCGCCTTCGTGGTCGCCCCCACCAGCAGCCTGGTCCACAATGGACACTCGTCCACGCTCCTCTACATTCTGTTGATCGTGCCCATCTGGGGCATCAGTTCCCTGACGGCCGTGGTGATCGCCTACGCCTCGGAGATCTTCCCGACCAAGGTCAGGTCGCGGGGGA
>VAYC01000386.1:367-2244 GCA_005885025.1 Actinomycetota bacterium
TCGTGGCCGCGGCCATCGCGGCGCCCTCGATCGGCGCCACCGCGCTATACGGGGCGATCCCGCTCACGCTGGCGATCGTGGCGATGATCGTCTTCGGGGTGGAGACCAAGAGGAAGCAGCTGGAGCGGATCACGATGGAGGAGCTGCACGTGACGGCCGGGACCAGCTGAGTGGAGCTGGCCGGATCCGCCGGAGCCGAACAGTTCGATGCGGACGTCATCATCATCGGCGGGGGCCCCGCGGGCTCCACGTTGGGAACGTTGCTCGCCCAGAACGGACGCAAGGCGCTCATCATCGAGAAGGACATCCATCCCAGAGACCATGTAGGTGAGTCCCTCGTTCCGTCGACCAACCTGGTGTTCAACCGGATCGGATTCCTGGACAAGCTGAACGACGCAGGATTCATTCCCAAGCCCGGAACGGGTTGGAATGGTCCTCGCTCGCCCATCTGGAAGTTCGTGGAGATCCCCCTGTTCGAGATTCCGATCGAGGGAAACACCCAGAATTGGACCTTCCATGTGGAGCGGGACGCAATGGACACCATGCTCCTGCGCCACGCACACGACAACGGCGCGAGGGTCCTGCAAGGAGTGAAAGTCACGGACGTCTTGTTCGAGGGTGGTCGGGCAGTGGGTGTCCGGGCTCAGGTGGCCGACGGGTGGGAGCGTGAGCTTCGGTCAAAGATCGTGGTCGACGCGTCCGGCCGCCGTTGCATGCTGGCCACACGCTTGGGCATGAAGCGTAAGGACCGCAATTTCAATCAGTTCTGCATCTACTCCTGGTTCCGAAACGTGAAGCGCCCTCCCGACCGTCACTACGGTTGGGGCCTGTTCTACTTCCTCGGAATGAATCAGGCGTGGGGCTGGCAGTTCTCGCTTCGAGGGGGCAAGGAATCGGTAGGGATTGTGGTCGACAAGGAGGACTTCCAGAAGTCGGGCCAGGACGAAGACAACTTCTTCTCCTCTCTCGTCAAGCGGAGCCGACAATTCACCCACGTCATGCAGGACGCCGAGCGGATCCGGCCCTACTGGGTCGAAGGCGACTATTCCTACAAGATCGACCGGTACGCCGGGCCTGGCTGGCTGATGGTGGGCGACGCCCTGCGATTCGTGGACCCGATCTTTTCCTCCGGAGTGGACGTGGCTCTGTTCTCAGCCCTCTACGCATACGAGGCCATCGAAGAGTCCTGGAGGACGGGAAACGAAGAAGGCGTGTTCGACGCGTTCCATGATCGGATCAACTTGGGTGTGGACTCCTGGTACGACACCATCAGCCTGTTCTACAAGCTGCAGAACCTGCTGACCCGCTATGCGGTGGACCGGAAGTGGCGTCCCTATCTGATCCGTGCCCTGCAGGGGGCGCCGTACAACAAGGAGCGGGTCGAAAGCAACCGGAAGCTGCAGGAGGCGATGCAGGCGTCCTTCGACCGTGTCATGACGGACCCGGAGAGCCTGCTTCGACCCTGGGCCATGGATCCAGAGAAGGATCGCACGCTGACCTGCCCGACCTGCCTCGGCGTGGCCGACTACTGGGAGGACGAGCAGGCATTCGTTTGTCGGAGGTGCGGGGCCAGGACCGAGGCCAAGGGCGCCCGGTTCCTGAGCGACGAACGGAACGCCGCCTCCCGGGCCGCGGTCAGGTAGGGCTTTCCCGAGACGGAACCGATCCACCGCATCGTGAGGACGCCTTCGTGACCGAACACCAGCTGTTCGTCTTCCTCGCCGAAGTCCTCGTGCTCGTCGCCGCGGCACTGCTGGGCGCTGAGCTGGCTCTTCGGCTCGGTGTCGCCCCGGTCGTGGGGGAGCTGGTGGCGGGCATCGTACTCGGGCCCTCCCTGTTCGGAAAGCTCTGGCCCGGCGGCTTCTCGGCCCTCTTCC
>VAYC01000390.1:0-1882 GCA_005885025.1 Actinomycetota bacterium
CACCTGATCCCGGGTGCCGGAATCCTCGTTCTCGCGGGGGACGTCTGTTTCCAGAGAGTGCGTCGTTTGAAGGATCCGCTCGGGCCCGCGGCCGGGCTGCGGGGGACGTCGATGTCATCGCCTTGACCGGGGGGTGGGGATGAAGGTTGAAAGGAGCATTTCCATCGCACGGCCGCCGGCCGAAATCTTGAGCTACATGGCAGACATTCGAAACGACCCGTCGTGGCACACCGACGTCCTGGACGTAGAGTCGTCGACCGACGCCGTCGAGGTGGGGACGGTGTTCACCGTCAAGCTGAAGCCGTCCATGGGCGTGACCGGAGGAACGATGACGGTCTCGCGCTTGGAGCCCGGGAGGCTGGTCGAGTTTCACGGCCGGGTTGGAAAGATGGCTCCGACTGTCACCAACATCACCGAGCCTGAGGAACAAGGGACCCGCGTCACGCGACGCGTCGAGATGACCCCGCCGGGGATGATGCGACTGATGACCCCGATGATGAAGCGCGTCATCGGAAAGTCGAACGCAGGGTTCCTCGCCAATTTGAAACGGCTTCTCGAAGGCTCCGGCGCGTAGCGCTCAGCACGATCTGGCTTACAGACTGATCAGCGCCATCGCCGCAACGTTGCCCTTCCGTTCGTAGAGCCGGGCAGCCTGATCCAGGGCTTCGTGTGCGCCTTCCTCGTCACCGCGAACGCGAAGCACCGACGCAAGTTCAACGAGGACGTCCCCGCGGAGGTTCGGCATCTCCTCGGGGACCAAGTGGACCGCGGTTCGGGCAAGCTCCACGTCCACGGTCGCTCGAGCGCGAGCCGCGGAGGAAAGCGCTCGAGCGGCAACGCTCTCGGACGGCGCGGCCTCAGCGCTGACCGCGGCCAGGTCCTCCGCCTCTTCGATTCTCCCCAGCCGCCACAGCACGAACGCGAGCCTGGCAGCGGTCTGTGAGAAATCCTCACGCTCCTCTCCGATGGCGCGGTCGATCTCGAACGAAGAGCGAAGCTCACGTTCGGCTGCGTCAAGGTCGCTGGCCATGAGCTCGACCATTGCCCGGGACACGGCGACGAATTTCAGCAGACGCTTCACCCGCATCTGTTCCTCGATGGCCTGCCGGGCCTGATCGTGCATCGCCCGTGCCTCGTCGAAGCGGCCCGCCATCGCGGCGAAGACTCCAAGGGCCATCCGCACCCCCGGAACTTCGATCCCGTGCGCCGACAGGAACTCCTTGCACCGCTCGATGCAATCAGGCACCGGAGTCGGTCCCAGGGCGTACGCGTCGGCCAGGATCCAGCGAGCGGCGAACATCTCACGCGGGTGTCCCGATCGGTCCGCATGGGTGAGGCTCGCCCGCATGCCCTTCTCCATCGCGGTGATCCTTCCGGCGCGTTGGTCCACGCACGCCATGAGGAACCACGCGCGGGCCAGTCCTGCGTCCTCCCCCGTCTCGGTGAAATGCGCGAGGGCCAACTTCGCCTCCCTGCCGATCGCCTCGAGGGGGATCGGATCGGGTCCCATCAGCAGCTGGACCCTCGCCCGTTCGAGCCGCGCAAGCATCTCGGACGATCGGTCGCCGGCGGCTCCGGCGGCTTCGATCATCTCCCGCAGCAACCCCTCGGACAGGGCATGATGCCCCAGCGGCAGGCACGCCTCGGCCAGGTGCTGCGTGACGACCGGTAGTAGCGGGTGATCCGAAGGAAGCAGTGATCGGGCGCTCGACAGCAGGCGCTCGGCGGCGGGGACATCCATCCGGCTCATCGCCCGCTGCCCAGCGGTGGCCAGGTGATCGGCGGCCCGAACAGCAAGGGTGGCGTTGTCCAGGCCCATGGCGCGGAGCTGTTCGACGGCTTGCTCCAGGTGATACCCGGCGATCTCGTCGAGCTCTGGGGG
>VAYC01000390.1:1909-2307 GCA_005885025.1 Actinomycetota bacterium
CTCGTGCAGACGGGCCCGATCCCGGCGGGTCATGCTCATGTACGCGGCCTGCCGGATCAGCGCATGGCGGAACTGAAAGCCGCGATCGCTGCGAGCGATGAGCCGCTTGGCCTCCAAGGCCTGGAGATGCCGCTCGACGAAGGTCCTTGCCGGCTCGGGAACAAGCGCCGTCAGTGCCTCGGTATCGAAGTCCGGACCAACCACTGCGGCGCTTCGGAGCAGGTCGCGCTCGCCCGGGCCGAGGCGGTCGAGGCGCATCGCCAACAGGCTGTGGAGCGTCGCCGGGATCGTCTGCACGTCGCGTTCTTCGAACGCCGCGAGGAGCTGCTCGGCGAACAACGGGTTCCCTTGCGCCGCCGTCACGATTCGGTCGAGCGTCTCGGTCGGCGGCATGGTGT
>VAYC01000391.1:0-1335 GCA_005885025.1 Actinomycetota bacterium
CTACCCTGCCGGATCTCCACAACTTGGCTCCCGTTCCCGCGGACAGGGCGTAGAGCCTGCCGTCGATCGATCCCACATACACCACGCCGTTAGCCACCGCCGGTGAGGAGCCGACCCCCGATCCGATCTGCGAGCTCCACAATTGGGTCCCGGTGGTGGCGTCAAGGGCATACACGTCGCCATTGTATGAACCGACGTAAACCACTGCCTTGACTACAGCGGCGGAGGAGTCAAAGGCGAACCCACTGCTGAACGTCCACAATTCGGCTCCCGTGGCCGCGTCAAGAGCATAGAGTCGATCGGCTCCCACATATACCACCCCGCCAACAACTGCGGGTGAAGATTCGAAGCCATAGGAACCCGTGCTGAAGCTCCAGACCTTCGCTCCCGTGGTGGCGTCGAGCGCGTAGACATTCGTGTCGACGCCGGCCACATAGACCATCCCATCTGCCACCGCCGGGGAGGAAACGATGACAAAGCCGGCATCGAAGCTCCACACCTTCGCTCCGGTGCTCGCATCCAATGCGTACACCTTCATCGGCCATATACACCATGCCGCCGGCCACCACGGGAGACGAGGTGAAGTCGCTTCCGGTCGTGAAGCTCCACAGCTTGCTTCCGGTGGCCGCGTTCAGGGCATAGAAGGTACCGTCCCATGACCCTACGTAGACCACCCCGTTGGCCACCGCCGGGGATGAGGCGACCATTGACCCGGTCACGAAGGTCCACAGCTTCGTTCCAGTCGATGCATCGATCGCGTAGAGCGCGTAGTCGTCCGACCCCGCGTACGCGACGCCCGCCGAGACTGCCGGGGAAGAACCGATGTCGCTGCCCGTCCTGAAAGCCCAATGTTCCGAGAGGCGGAAGACATTGGAACGGCTCAGCACGTTCTCGTATCGATTGTAGCCCGAGTTCGAGTCGTCGAAGCGGAACTTCGGCCAGTCCGTTCGAACTCGAAAGGTCGCCCACGCGATGAATCCACTGGACTGCCCAGTGGCCGTGACCGTGTGATCACCGGGAGCGGCGGAGGCCGGGGTCTTGATCATTGCGGTGAACGAGCCGGAGGGGTCGGTGGTTGCTGATCCCACCTCGGTACTGTCAAACGTGATGATGACTTGCTCGGTCGACCCGAACCCGGCGCCCGTCACCTTGACCTTCGTGGTGGGCGGGCCGACCGTCGGCTTGAGCCTGACGCTTGCGCTGGCGGGCGCCGCGACTGAGCCAGTGGGGGCCAGCAGCAACGTGGTCAGGCACAGGAAGATCAGAATCGGCCATGGACGATGGAGTGCGCGACCCAATCGCATGACCCCTCCTCAGGGTGAGCCACGGTGGTAG
>VAYC01000391.1:1383-3139 GCA_005885025.1 Actinomycetota bacterium
GAGCTCAGAACCCGTGCGGTCGCTGGAGCTGTTGCTGCCGGCCCACCACGAGGTCGCTGCACTAGCCCGACACCAAGGGGAGATGCCACTGCACCGAGAACCTCCGGCCGATTCCCGAGAGCTCCGAAGACTACGTGCGGCTGCACGGGCTGGGGCCCAACGCCGGGAGCGGTGAACAGGGGAGTCGAAGACGCGCTGTACATCAAGCGGGCTCCACCCGGACCTTCACGACCGTGGTTGGCGTGCGGATGTCCGGCCGGGCTCGGGGAAGCGAGCTCGCTCCGTGACCGCTCGAGCAGCAGACGGCGACCAGCGCGAGGGCCAAGACGGCCACGGCGGCGCGATCGCGAGACTTGGTCCCCACGCCTCTCATGATCGTCGAGTCCAGAGCCACAAGACACGAAGCAGTTCGACGTACGATGACGCCGCTGTGACCGAGGCGATATTCGGATTGGTCGGGGTTGTCGTCGGAGGCCTTCTCACCGGGGCGATGACCTGTTCCTCGATCAGCGCCGTTTGCCGCGGCGGATGGGTAGTTGGGCTGGCCTGACTCCTGCTGGTTGATCCAGGTCGTTTGAGAGTCTTGCGCCCACGTTGTGGGCAGGAAGGCTGGACATCAACATGGCTACGAGGAAGAAGCAAGCGCCGGAGCAGGTCGTGCGCATGCTGGCGACCGCTGATCGGATGCTGAACGAGGGCAAGGACGTCGCTGACGTCTGCCGTGAGCTGCAGGTCTCCGAGCAGACGTACTCTCAGTAGCGCAACCAGTTCGGCGGGATGAACGCCAAGGACGCCAAACGGCTCAAGGATGCCTCAACATCAACATGTTCTGGTCACTGGCTCAGGCGCGGGTGGTGATAGGCGACTAGAAGGCGGACTACAACCACCGCCGGCGACACTGCCGCGCTCGGCTACCAGGCCCCAGCGGTCTACGCTGGAGCCTGGAATCCGTCGGTCGTCTAGTGCGGCACCTACGTCGTGCTCGCGGTCGGCGTGGCCGTTGCGTACTGCGGGCGGCCCGTGGGTCGGTAGACCTGGATCGTTACTCCCTTCGGGGTGGACCGAGAGTCGACGAGTTCAAGTGCTGTGTCCGGGCCGGCATCGGGGAACAGCCGCGTCCCCTGGCCGATGACCACGGGATAGGTGAGGAGGGTGATCTCGTCGACCAGGTGGTTGGCGAGGAGCCAGCGGACCAGGTTGCCGCTGCCGTGCACTTGCAGCTCGCCTCCCGGCTTGGCCTTCAGCTCGCCGACGGCGGCCGCGACGTCTCCGGAGAAGACGGTCGTGTCCGACCATTGCGGGTCGGTGGGGGTTGACCGAATCTGCCATTACTCCCCAGTAGCCGGCAAAGATCTCGTAGGTCCGCCGGCCGAACAGGAAGGCGTCGGCGCGCTGGAAGACCTCGTAGACGAACGCCGCGCCCTCGTCGTCGAAGAGCGGCAGGGCCCATCCGCCCCGCTCGAATCCGCCCCTGCGGTCCTCATCCGCCCCGCCGAGACCCTGCATCACTCCGTCGACGGAGACGTGCGTGATGGTCGTCAGTTTCATGGGTTCGTCCTTTCTCTCGTGGTGGTCTTTCTCGTCATGACCGCACAGAGTGAACTTGCAGCACGGATCTCATCGGTCGAGCGTGGCTCCATGCTGCAAGTTCACTCTGCCTCCTTCCCGAACACGGGCCGCACGTCGGCGATGTCGTACCCCTGAACGGACACCGTGAGGGCCGGGGTCGACCAGGTCCCCGCAGATCGCGACGTCG
>VAYC01000391.1:3308-5863 GCA_005885025.1 Actinomycetota bacterium
TGCACCCACCATATGACCGACTCTCACACGAGACGGATCGGTTCAGGGGGTCCGGTCAGGGCAGCTACCCGGGGGGGAGTCGCAAGGCCACCAGATTCGCACCTGGCAGGTACACCGTTCCCTGAGAGACGGCTAGCGAGCTCGCACGAACACCGCCCGCGCCGAGAGGCAAGTTCAGCAGTTGCTTGCCGGTTCGGCTATTGAGTGCGTAGAGATCGCCGTCCGCCACGGCGACGGCGTTCGACCTGCCGCTGTAGGACCCGGTGTTCGCCTCCCACCGTTCCACGCCAGTTGACCGGTCGTAGGCGAACAGGTAGCGGTGCCCCAGGCTCGCATAGAGAAGTCCTTTCGCCACGGCCAAGAAGTGAACGATGGCCGAGACCCCCGTGCTCCACAGCAGGCTGACAGGGGGTCACGCAGCTGGCTGGACACGCGACGATGGCGAAAGTCGCCGGGTAGTCATGGGCGATGTGGCATCCCCCTTCCGAGCAGAGATCGGAGGTCATCGTGAACACGTCCCCAATCTCTGTCAACGGCCTCCGACCGCGTTGGCCTGGGGGCTTCCGCTAGACTTGGCCGCGGCAACGGAACCCGGTGGCGAGACTATCTGCCGGGCTCCTGCCAGTCCCGCTGGAGTAGCTCAGTCGGCAGAGCACGGGCATGGTAAGTCCGGGGTCGCGGGTTCGATTCCCGCCTCCAGCTCGAGTCCGCGAGGGGCGAGCCGGTAAACTTGGGGCTCGAGGCGGCGTAGCTCAGAGGTAGAGCAAGCGGCTCATAATCGCTGTGTCGGTGGTTCGATTCCACCCGCCGCTACCAGCGAGGACGCCCGGCCCGCCACCTGGATGGAGAGGACAGAGGACGCGAGATGGCGAAGTCCGACAACCGCCCCATCATCACGCTGGCGTGCAGCGAGTGCCGCCGGCGGAATTACACGACGGTGAAGAACCGCCAGAACGACCGCGACCGCCTGGAGCTTCGCAAGTACTGCCGGTGGTGCCGCGGCCACACGCTCCACCGCGAGACTCGCTGACCCATTCCTAGCTCCCCACCGAGACCTTCCCGTGCCGGATGGCCACGGCCAGGGCCTCCACCTTCGTGTGCACGGACAGCCGGGTCAGGATGTTCTGGACGTGCGTCCGCAGGGTCGCCCGGGTCAGGTTCAGCCGGGCGGCGATCTCCTCCATCGGGACGCCGTCGGCCATGAGCTGGAGGATCTCGGTCTGACGGGGCGTGAGCCGGCCAACCCGTTGGCGCTGGGTGGCCTCCTCGCGCCGTCGGTGCCGGAGGACCCGTTGGAGCCGTTCGACCTCCTCCCGCTCGATGATGGGCTCGCCCCGGCGAGCCTTCCGGACGATCTCGGGGAGGCTACGGATCGGTGCGGCCTTGGAGACGTAGCCGACCGCCCCAGCCTCCAGGGCTCGGGCCCGCAGGAGGTCCTCGTCATGGGCCGAGAGCACGAGCACCCGAGCCCTCGGGTGGGTCTCGGCGAGGCGTCGGATCGCCTCGATCCCATCGACTCCCGGCATCTCCACGTCCATCAGGACGACGTCGGGCTGCATGCGCTCCGCGGCCGCCACGGCCTCGGCTGCGGTCGACGCCACCCGGACGTCGAGGTCCTTCTCCAGGCCGAAGGCCACGGCCAGGGCCTCCGCGAACGTGCGGTGGTCGTCGACGACGAGGACCGAGATCGGCCGCCCCCCCTTCGCCACGCCCGTATGCTGGCACCCGGTTTGCGCGTTGTCGATGAGCCCGGATACCGTTCGGCCGCCCGGCACCGGCCGGCGAATCTCCGAGGAGCCACGGATGGGCCGTCTTGACAGCAAGGTCGCAGTGGTCACCGGCGCCGGACGGGGGATCGGCCGGGCCACCGCGATCCGGTTCGCCGAGGAGGGGGCGATGGTGGTCGTCAACGACCTCGACCCCGAGCCCGCCGATGAGACGGCCCAGGCGATCAAGGAAGCCGGGGGAGAGGCCATGGTGTCCGGACGCGGCACGCCGACTCATGGACGGGGCCACGGCCGCGTTCGGAAAGCTCGACATCCTGGTGAACAACGCCGGGATCACCCGGGATCGCACGTTCCACAACATGGACGACGACGTGTGGGACTTCGTGCTCGACGTGAACCTTCGGACGGCCTTCCACTCGACGCTGGCCGCCATGCCGCACCTCCGGGGCGCGGCGAAGAAGGAGATGACCGAGCAGGGGGCGCCCGCGTACCATCGCAAGGTCACGTTCACGACCTCCACGGCCGCGCTGACCGGGAACGCCGGACAGGCCAACTACACGGCGGCCAAGGGCGCCCTCATCGCCCTCACCCGGACCCTCGCCCGGGAGCTGGGGCCGTTCCACATCAACGTCAACGCGGTGGCGCCTGGTTTCATCGAGACCCGGCTGACCGAGGCGAAGCAGGAGGGGTCCGACCTCGGCGTCCCCGAGCCCATCAGGCAGATGGCGCTCATGCTGATCGCCCTGGGGCGGTACGGCCGGCCCGAGGACGTGGCCAACGCCCACCTCTTCCTGGCCAGCGAGGAAGCCGACTTCATCTCCGGCGTGG
>VAYC01000393.1 GCA_005885025.1 Actinomycetota bacterium
CGTTCTGGCCCGGTCGGTCGATGTGGTCGGCATGAAAACCCATCATCCGTTCGTGCGTGCACTTCTCTTGAGCGTGCTCATGGGCACGCTCGTGGCCTCCGTAGCGCTGGCGAAGACCGGAGGCCTCGGATTCATCAGGCTCTCGGACGCAGAAGACGTGACCTCGTCATGTCCTTCTCCGACTCCGAGCCCGTCCCCGAGCGAGAGTCCCGCTCCCAGCCCATCCCCGAGCGAGAGCCCCTCCCCCAGCTCGTCCCCGAGCGAAAGCCCTTCGCCAGACCAAGGCGATCAGGACGAGCAGGGCGAGCAGGGCACCTCGGACGACCACGAGTCGGACGACCAGGGTGACCAGGGCACCTCGGACCAGGAAAGCAGCGACTGCAAGGACTCCAAGAAGGACACCAAGAAGCCGGGCGCGACCACGGCCGACCGACAGAAGGCCTGCATGGACGCCGCCGGCATATCGGGCCCGACGGTCTCAAACGACTCGAGCCAGGTGAAGACCACTGGCCTCGACCACGCGATCGAGCGGGTGCTGGCGAACTGCATCAAGAACCCGCAGGCGCCTGGGCTGCTGAACGCCCTTCGCCACCTCGTGGCCAACCGTGAACGTCACGCGGCCCATGATGAGGAGAAGGCCGCTCGCAAGGCAGCTCATGAAGCGGAGAAAGCAGCGCGGAAAGCAGCCAAGGGTCACGGCCACTAGCACGACCGACTAGACGAAGCGCCTTCGCACGAATGTGCGAAGGCGCTTCGTCATTCTGACGCCCATGCCTCCCCGAGACGCTGGCTGATCTCGAACACATTTCCCTCGGGGTCTCGGAAGTAGCACCAAAAGCCGCCAGCTTCCGGCCCGCCTTCGATGTCCGTGACCGCTTCCACATCCCGACGGATCAATGCATCGCGGGTCGCCTGGATGTCCTCGACCGAGTAGCCGGCCTGGTACCGCGCCTGGTCGTATTGAGGCTCGGCGCTCCGCTGAAGCAACTCGAGGAGGTTCGGCCATCCCATGTCGAACTGCACCCACCCCTCACCCGCGGCCAGTTCTCGGAACCCCAAGACGTCGCGATAGAAGCGGCGCTGGACATCGAGGTCGGTAGCGACGACTCCGAGCCAGTTCGGCCATCTCAGATCAATCCTTTCCACGGCGCTCCCCCTTCCAATCGACGAGCCGGGCATCCAGGTAGCTGCTGTTGCCCAAGTCTCGACCTCCCCTTAGGATGGCCCACCTTTACCGCAG
>VAYC01000395.1:0-1782 GCA_005885025.1 Actinomycetota bacterium
TGGAGGGCGAGGATCATGTCCTGGCCGTCGACGAAGACCCCGACGTCACCTGGGGAATGGCGGAGTTCGTGGCGGCCGAGGAGATGCAACGGCTCCGCGGCTACTGGTGGTCACCGGACGGCGATACGGTCGCGGCGGCCAGGGTGGACAACCGGCCGGTTCCCGTATGGCACATCGCCGATCCGTCCGAGCCGACCCGGACGCCGCAGGCCGTTCGATACCCGGCGGCGGGGACGAACGACGCCGACGTGTCCCTCGCCCTGCTCCGCCTGGACGGCTCGAGGGTCGACGTGGCCTGGGATCGAGCGGCGTTCCCCTACCTGGTGGCCGTGACCTGGTCCGAGGGCCGCCCCCTCACCCTCCTGGTCCAGTCCAGGGACCAGGGGCGCTGGCAGGTCCTTGCGGCCGAGCCCGCGACCGGGGAAACGACCGTCCTGGCCGAGGACCGCTCCGATACGTGGCTCGAGATCGTGACCGGGGTCCCGGCGTGGACCGACGCGGGAGAGCTGGTGTTCGTGCGGGAAGAGGAGGACACCCGGCGGCTCACCGTGGACGAGCGAGCGGTGACCGCGCCGGGGCTCCAGGTCTGCGAGGTGGTCCATGTCGGCGCCGACATCGTGTTTGCGGGGTCGGACGGCGAACCCATGGACGTCCATCTGTGGCGAGCGCCGGCCTCGGGCCCGCCGGTCCGGCTGACCGAGGAGCCTGGGGTGCACGGCGGCGTGGCGGGAGGGGACGTGCTGGTCGTTTCTTCTTCCTCGATCGACCGCGACGACGTGGCCACCGTGATCTGGCGGGGGAACCGGGAGGTGTGCCGCGTCGGATCGGGCGCGGCCCGGCCGGTCCTTCGGCCCGACGTCACGCTCGTGCACGCGGGGGACAAGGACCTGCGGTCGGCCGTGTTGCTCCCCACCGGCGCCCGCCCCGACGACCGGCTCCCCGTCCTCTTGGACCCGTACGGTGGCCCCCAGTTCCAGCGGGTGGTCCGGGCCCGCCAGATGTACCTGGTGTCACAGTGGCTGGCCGATCAGGGGTTCGCCGTCGTCGTGGCAGATGGGCGGGGGACCCCGGGGCGGGGCCTCGAGTGGGAGAAGGCGGTTCGGTTCGACCTGGCCACCCCCGCCCTCGAGGATCAGGTCGAGGCCCTCCATGCGCTGGCCGAGCGTTTCCCCCAGCTCGACCTGGGCCGCGTGGCCATCCGGGGGTGGTCGTTCGGAGGGTATCTGGCCGCTCTGGCCGTGCTACGCCGGCCCGACGTGTTCCACGCCGCGGTCGTCGGCGCGCCGGTCACCGACTGGCGCCTCTACGACACGCACTACACCGAGCGCTACCTGGGGCACCCCGACGCCCATCCGGACGCGTACGAGCGCAGCTCGCTGCTCGGCGACGCCGCGAAGCTCGAGCGGCCGATCCTCCTGATCCACGGCCTGGCCGACGACAACGTGGTCGTGGCCCACTCGCTCCGGTTCTCCAGGGCCCTCCTGGAGGCGGGTCGCCCGCACCGCTTCCTCCCGCTGTCGGGCGTCACGCACATGACCCCGCAGGAGGCGGTGGCCGAGAACCTGTTGCTCCTCCAGGTGGCCTTCCTGAAGGAAGCGCTGGGGTTGACCGGCTGAGCTACGCCTGGGCCGAACCTTCAGGCGTCACGGCGTCCAGGAATCCCCACCATGCGTCCAGCGCGCGATCGGTCCACCGGAGGGCATCCTCGGCCTGGCCGTTCGCCCCGTCGGCGATGATGCGCCGCTCGGCCTCGGAGTGCTCGACGTCGAGCTCGGCGTGTGT
>VAYC01000395.1:2061-4248 GCA_005885025.1 Actinomycetota bacterium
GGGCGTCCCGGACATCCGGCTGATCCGAGCGAGAGTGGATGGCCGAGAGGAATCTGGGGAAGGAGGACTCGAAGGCGTAGTACTGCCTGGCGTACTCGCGCAGCGCGTCGGTCGGAAGCGTGCCGGCCACCCACGCGCGATAGAAGGGATGCCCGAGCAGGTGCCGGCGGTCGATGAGCGCGTCGATCCGATCCATGAGATCCATCTGTCCCCTCCTCGAAAAGGCCGAACCCGTAGGATCGCAGAGCGGGTCCGAGGGAGGCAAGCCCGGCGCGGAGCCCGATCCTAGCGGTAGGGGATCGTCGAGAACTTCATGAGCTTCTCGAAGGCATGGCGTGCCTCGATCCGCCGGACGGTCCCGGACCGTGATCGCATCACCAGCGAATCCGTCACCGCGCCCTCGTCGGTGTATCGAACGCCCTGCAACAGGGCCCCCGTCGTCACCCCCGTGGCCGCCACGAACACGTCCTGGCCGGACACCAGGTCGTCGGTGGAGAGGACGCGGTCGACGTCGTAGCCCGCCTCGACCAGCTTGGCCCGTTCCTCGTCGTCGCGGGGCCACAGTCGGCCCTGCATCGCCCCCCCGAGGCATTTCAGGGCGGCCGCCGAGATCACGCCCTCGGGCGTCCCCCCGACCCCCATGAGCAGGTCCACGCCGGTTCCCTCCTCCGACGCGGCGATGGCCGGGGCGACGTCCCCGTCCGTGATCAGCATGACCTTGGCCCCGACCCGCCGGAGCGCGGCGATCAGCTCCTCGTGGCGGTCACGGTCGAGGACGACCACGGAGACCTCCTCGGGCTCCATTCCTTTGGCCTTGGCCACGCGGCGAACGTTCTCCTCGGGCGGCGCTGTGATGTCGATGGCATCCGCCACCTCGGGGCCCCCGGCGATCTTGTCCATGTACACCGCGGCGCCCGGGAAGAACACCGTGCCGCGTTCGGCCACCGCAACCACGGAGATGGCGTTGGGGCGCCCCAACGCGGTGAGCCGGGTGCCCTCGAGCGGATCGACGGCCACGTCGACGTGGGGCGGACGGCCGTTCCCCACCGGTTCCCCGTTGTACAGCATGGGCGCCTTGTCCTTCTCGCCCTCGCCGATCACGACCAGGCCGTCCATCGTCACCGTCTGGAGCATCAGCCGCATGGCGTCCACGGCCGCCTGATCGGCGGACTCCTTGTCTCCCCGCCCGATCCAACGCCCCGCCGCGAGCGCCGCCGCCTCGGTCACCCGCACCAGGTCGAGGGCGAGGTTGCGGTCCGGCGCGCCCGGCGGGGCGGCCTCGACGGGCTCGCCGCCGGCGGCGGTTCGTTCGCTCATCCGTCCAGCCCTCCCAGGCAATCGATGACGTCCGGGGCGGGCGCGTCCTCGAACAGGATGCGGTGGACGAGGTCGAAGAAGGGGAGATCCAGCCCGGCCCGCCTCGCCAGCGTGTGGAGGTCCCGGCTCGAGTCCACCCCCTCGACCGTCATGCCCCGCCGGTTCAGGTCCTCCAGCGCCTCGCGCGGCCGGGCTCCTTCACCCAGCAGCTCGCCGAGCAGGCGGTTGCGGCCTCCGAGGCTGGTGACCAGCGCGTCTCCGAGCCCGGCCAGGCCGCTCACCGTTTCCGCCCGGCCACCCATGGCCACGACCAGCTCGGCCAGCTCGGCGAAGGCCTGGGGCGACCTTGGCCATACCGTCGAGGATGCCCACCCCGATGGCGGCCACGTTCTTCCCCACGGTGCAGTACTCCACGCCGGCCAGGTCGTCGGTGACCGAGACGTGGAAGGCCTTGGAACGGAAGCACGCCCCCGCCTCCTTGGCGGTGGCCACCGGGCTCGACGCGAACACGGCCGCCGTGGGCAGTCCCTGAGCGATCTCCCCCGCAAGGCACGGACCGCCCACCGAGACGATGCGCTCGTGCCCGACCTCTTCGGCGTACACCTGGGACATGGGCTTCAGCGTCTCGGGCTCCAGCCCCTTGGCGATCCCCACGATCACCGGAAGCTTCCCGCAACCATCCATCACGATCCTGGCGAGGGTCCGCGCCCCGCCCGAGTGCGCCCCCATGACCCCGATGTCGATCTCCTTCGCCGCCGCGTCCAGCTCCTCGGGGCCGACCACGGACAGCCGCTCCGGGAGCATCGCCGGCAGCGCGGGGTGCCGGCGCTCCTCGGTAAGAGCGCGGAGGACCGGCCGGTCGAACTCGCT
>VAYC01000395.1:4360-4761 GCA_005885025.1 Actinomycetota bacterium
GCGGTCGGTCAGGCCTGGATGGTCCCCGTGGCCGAGGCCGGACCCCGAAGGCCATCGCCGGCGAACCACGCATCGACCCGGACCGGGCCGATGTGCAGAAGAGCGCCGGGCGGATGGAACGTAGCCCGGAAGAACCCCTTCTCGTCGGTGACGCGGATCCCCAGATCGAAGGTGGCGGGGGTGAAGGGGATCCGTTCCCTGCCGACCTCGCCGGACCGGCCGCTGAACAGCACGACGAAGTAGCCGCTTCCTTCAGAGGCGGGCGACACCCTGGCGTCGAAGGCGACGCTGAACGCGTCACCCGGCCGGACGGCGAACCGGGGGGAGTCGACCACGACGGCTTGCTGCCGGGTGGCCCTGACCCGGAGCATCGACCCTGCCCCCCGGTCGCTCGGCTTGAC
>VAYC01000394.1:0-1243 GCA_005885025.1 Actinomycetota bacterium
ACCCCACACGGTGATGTGGTTGCCCCTCGGGGGCGATGACCTCCCCAAGGCCGCTCCCTACCGTGCCAGTGGCAAACGGGCACAGGAGGGAGGGTCTGCCATGGAAAACTCTCGAGACAGGGGCCTTCGCAATAGGCGCCGGATGTTCGCGTTACTGGTGACGTGCTCGGTCCTGGCCCCGATCGCGCTCGGAACCACAGCCCAGGCCAACGCCCGCGCACCCGAGGTGCGGTCAGGCTTGGGGCACCTTCGGTCGGCCCCCAGGCCGGGCGGAACGCCCATGGAGTCGGAGCTTGGGTATTCGACCTATCTCGGCGGCAGCGATTACGATTCGTGGCCGGCTACGGCCCGGGACCGGTTCGGTAACCTGTATCTGGCCGGCGACACGTGCTCGTCCGACTTCCCCACGACTCCTGGTGCCTACCGGCCTTCGCCTCCCGGCGGATGCGACGTGTTCGTCACCAAGCTCTCTCCAGACGGTGGAAAGCTCATCTACTCGACCTACCTGGGCGGTAGCGACTTTGAGTCCGCCGGAGGCATCGACGTGGATGCGTCTGGGAACGCGTACGTCTCGGGGGAAACGCTCTCCGCGGACTTCCCCACCACGCCAGGGGCGTTCCAGACCTCCTCCCGCGGTGGCGTTGACGCTTTCGTGACGAAGCTCAGCCCCTCCGGCTCAGCCCTCGTCTATTCGACCTACTTGGGGGGCTCGGGCGATGACTGGGGCGGAGTGGGCGGATCGATCAGTGTGGACCCCGCGGGCCGCATCACGGTGGGGGGGTTCACAGGCTCGCTCGACTTCCCTGTCACCCAGGGTGCCTTCCAAGAGACGTTCGCCGGCGGCGATGGCAGCCACTGCGGCTTTCCCTGCGACTTGTTTGTCGCCAGGCTGAACCGGGCCGGATCGGGGCTCGTCTATTCGACGTACCTGGGAGGAACCGGGGACGACGGGTCTCCATTCGTCGCAGTTGATCGCTATGGCCGGACCCACATCACCGGGCAAACGGATTCAACCGATTTCCCCACGACCGCAGGGGCATTCCAGGAGACGGCCAGCGGCGGTGGTGGCGACATGTTCGTGGTCGACCTGAACTCGAGTGGATCCGGCCTCGTGTACTCGACCTACTTGGGAGGCCCCGATGATGACTTCCCCGCTGGTCTGAGCATGGATCACGAGGGCAACGCCTTTGTCGCGGGGGGCTCGACCGGGCCTGGGTTCCCCACCACCCCTGGGGTGTTCGAG
>VAYC01000394.1:1270-1880 GCA_005885025.1 Actinomycetota bacterium
GGGATCCGCCCTGGTGTACTCGACCTACCTCGGCGCCACCGGAGAGGATCTCCCCGGAGGCCTCGCAGTGGACGGCGGTGGGAACGCCTACTTCTCCGGGGTGACCGACTCCACCGACTTGCCGATCACCCCCGACGCCATCCAGCCGACCTTCGCCGGGGGCGGCGACGGAACGATCTGCTTCGGGCTCCCTTGCGACGCCTTCCTCATGAAGCTGAGCCACGATGCTTCCTCGCTTCTCTACTCGACCTACCTCGGAGGAAGCGGAGACGACTGGGCGTCCGGCCGGCTGGAGGTGGATGGCTCCGGGAACGTCTACGTCCCCGGCTACACCAGCTCCACCGACTTCCCCACGACCCCACGGGCATTCCAGACCACGCTGGCTGGATTCGTGGACGCCTTCATCACGAAGATCGACCTCGGCAATGCTGACGTTGGTCAGCAGGTGGCCCGGCACGGCCCACCAACTCCCGAGCGCGACCGTCCGTGGCCGGCCGAGCCAACCCCCGGCTGGCCCGCCCGACCGCGCACGCCTTGATCGCAGGCGCGAGGGTGGAGGGGGCGGTCCGACCGCCTCCTCCACCTCTCTCACCGACCCGTCCGGGTCGGA
>VAYC01000394.1:2054-4590 GCA_005885025.1 Actinomycetota bacterium
AGGGCGCGCCGCACGTCATGCCGGTCGGGTTCCGCCTCTCCGACGACGGGGGCGTGCTCGCGATCCGAAGCAGGCTCTCTGGGACCGCACCGAACAGGATGGCTTCCCGCCCCGCACGGGCCGACCTGGCCCTCAAGCCCGAGTAACTCTGTGGGGTGACTCCGGCAACCCTGCGAGGGGATGACCCCAGGCTTTCCCCAGCGTACTGTTCGGCCCATGAGGCGGCTCGACCGGCTCGTCGAAAGGGCGCATCGACTGCCTCCGCTCGCCGTGGACGGGGCGATCGGCGCTGGGATCTTCGCGCTGGCCGGGCTTGGGCAACTGCAAGCTCATGCGCTCCACCCAACCGTCCTTGGACTCTATGTGATCGCATCACTGGGCGTGGCCTTGCGACGAAAGAGCCTATGGATCGGTTGCGCCCTCGTCCTCCTCGCCCATCTCGGCGGTCTCATCGTGACGGGCGACTTCATCGCGCTCGCGGTGATGGTCATGATCTACACGGTCGCCGAGCTCCGCGGGCTCGGAGCTTCCCTCGTCGCGCTGATCGTCTCGTTCGTGCTGCCCTTCATTGGGTGGCATCAGGTGTTCTACCGCCATTGGGGATGGTTAGATGTTTCAGCCTTCGCCCACAGCATCTACCCATACCTGGTGATGGTCTGGTTCGCCGGTCGCGCTCAGGCACGACGTCGCGACATCGCCACTCAACTGGAGAGCCGCGTTGCCCAACTCCAGGAGGAGCGGGCGCCCGAGCGCTCCCGGATCGCCAGAGACCTCCACGCGCTGGTCGTTCAGGGCGTCCAGCGGATGAACGCCGAAGCGCGCTCCGCCCGAGAGCTTCTCGGCACGGGCTCAGCCCAGGGACCCGACTCGGTTCGTGCCATCGAGTCGGCCGGCCGAGCCACCCTGGCCGACATGCGGCGGCTCCTCATGGTCCTGCGCACGCGTGATGGCCCCGCAGCCTCACGACCGGATGTCGAGAAGGGATCGGAGCGGCTGAGCATGTCCTCCGCTACCAAGGGCAGCACAGTGAACGTGGCGCGAGCGGAGCCCACTCGGCCGAGTGCCGATGGGGCGCTCCGGATCCGGGCCCAGCGCATGATCGCGGGCCCGTGGGTGGCCGATGCGCTGCTGGTGCTGGCATTGGCGTCGTTGGCTGCCACCGAGCCCGTCCTTGTTCCGATCACGGCCTACTCAGTCCCGGTGTGGCCGTTCGCGGCTTTCGCATCGATCGCGATCGCGGTCCTCCTGCTCCGCCGGCGCTTCCCTTTGACCGTTCTAGCCTTCGTGGCGATCGTCGCCTTCGTCTACTACGCGTTCTTCGACTTCAACCAGGCGCCCTTGTACACGGTTGACCGATCGGTGTTCGTGGCAGTGTTCACCGTTGCCGCCTTCCGGGGCCTCCCTTGGGGAATCACGGCGGTCGGGGTCGTGGCGATCGCATACATACCGCCGTTCTTCATCACTAAATATTTCAACGGACCGCTCGATCTGATCTTCTGGTCCGCCGTTTACCTGTTCGCAGTGGCTGGGGGTGTAGGCGCTCGGAATGCGCAGCGGCTTAACGCGGGGCTGCAGGACCAGACCGAGCTCTTGCGCCGGACCCGGGAGGAGCGGATCCGCCTCGCCGTTCTGGAGGAACGGACTCGCGTGGCCCGGGATCTCCACGACGTGGTGGCCCATGCCCTGACGGTGATGGTTGTGCAAGCGGGCGCGGCCAGGGCCCTGGCCGCAAAGAAGCCCGAGCGAGCCAGGGCGGCGATGGCCGCCGTGGACCATGCCGGTCACGAAGCGATAGCCGAGCTCGACTCCCTGTTCGGACATCTCGGATTAGCCGGTGTGGACACCGGGCAGCTGCTCTTCGAGCCAGAGGAGCGAAGCGTTGCTTCCCTGGTCGACCAGGCTGTAAAGGCCGGCGTCCGGATCGAACTGCTCACCGATGGCCAACCCCTTCCCCTGGACGCCGGGCTCGAGCTCGCCGTGTACAGGATCGTCCAGGAGGCCCTCACGAACGTTCGCAAGCACACTTCCGAGGCCCGCGCCTGGGTCGAGGTTCGATATCGCGCCGACGTCGTGGAGATCGAGGTCACAGACACGGGCCCGACGACTGTTGCATCCGCAGAAGCCGTTCCCGGGGCGGGCCTCGGCCTGGTGGGGATCGCTGAGCGGGCTGCGCTGTTCGGGGGGACGTCAGAGGCAGGCCCCACGGCAGAAGGAGGGTTCCGGGTCCAAGCCCGGCTACAGAGGGAGACGGTGCTGGTGTGAGCATCCGCGTCTTGGTGGTCGACGACGAGCAGCTCGTCCGGACCGGCTTTCGGGCCATCCTGGAATCCCAGGACGACATCTCGGTCGTCGGCGAGGCCGACGATGGAGCCTCGGCCGTGGAGGCTGCAGTGCGGCTCACCCCGGACGTCGTCCTCATGGACATCCGGATGCGTTCCATGAACGGGCTCGAGGCGACTCGCGCGATCTTGGCCCGAGTGCCCAAGCCGCCGAAGATCGTGGTCCTCACCACGTTCGATTACGACGAGTACGTGTA
>VAYC01000394.1:4678-5184 GCA_005885025.1 Actinomycetota bacterium
CCCTGCTGCATCCGTCGATCACCAGGCGGCTCATCGAGGACTTCGCCGCCCGGCCGACGCCGAGGTCGGGGCACCCTCCCGAGCTCGAGGGGCTGAGCGACCGCGAGCTCGAGGTGATGAAGCTGGTGGCCAGGGGGCTGTCGAACGAGGAGATCGGGGCGAAGCTGTTCCTGGCCAAGGACACGGTCAAGACCCACGTCGGACACGTCCTCACCAAGCTCAGTCTTCGTGACCGGGCCCAGATCATCGTCATGGCGTACGAGACCGGGTTGGTGCAACCTGGGCGGGAGTGACCCGCGTCGCGAGCACCCGAACAAAAGTGGACCTCCGAGTTTG
This sequence comes from Actinomycetota bacterium, assembly GCA_005885025.1. Classification (GTDB taxonomy): domain Bacteria; phylum Actinomycetota; class UBA4738; order UBA4738; family UBA4738; genus AC-52. The sequence continues at coordinate 5,015 of VAYC01000394.1, forward strand.
ATGACACCCGCAGCACGGCTCTTACGATTCCCGTGCCGATGGGCAACGGAAGTCGGCGCACGATCTCCGAGGCAGGGGGGTTCGGGATACCATCAATGTCGTGGGGGGTTGCCGGCGACGGGACTTCGCCCTTCGGATGGAAGCTGTTGATTCAAGTTATGGGAGAGCCG
>VAYC01000397.1 GCA_005885025.1 Actinomycetota bacterium
GACCCCGGCGACGAGGTGCTGCTGTTCGAGCCGTTCTACGAGAACTACGGGCCCGACGCCTACATCTCGGGGGCCGTCCCGAAGGTGGTGCCGCTCAGCTCACCAGGATGGACACTGGATGTCGAATGCGTCCGCGACGCCATCGGCCCGCGGACCCGAGCCATCGTGCTGAACACGCCGCACAACCCGACGGGGAAGGTCTTCACCGAAGAGGAGCTCTCCGCGCTGGCCGAGTTGGTGGTGGAGCGAGACCTGCTCGTGTTCACCGACGAGATCTACGAGCACATCCTGTACGACGGGCGGAGGCATCGCTCCATCGCGCTCCTGCCCGGGATGCGGGAGCGAACGGTGACGATCAGCGCGCTCTCCAAGACGTACTCGGTCACCGGCTGGCGTGTGGGCTGGGCCATCTCCAGCCCCCCGCTGGTCGGCGCGATCCGCAAGATCCACGACTTCCTGACGGTGGCCGCCCCCGCCCCACTGCAGGAAGCCGGCGTGGTGGCGCTCGGGCTGCCGGACTCCTTCTACGAGGAGCTGGCCCATTCGTATCGGGAGCGGCGCGATCTCTTCCTGGGGCTCCTGGCCGGAACGGGGTTCGACGCCGTCCAGCCCGAGGGCGCCTACTACACGATGACGAACGTCGCGGAGCTCCGGCGTGGGCGAGGGTTGGACGACGACACGGCCTTCTGCGTGGACCTCGTCGTCAACGGCGGCGTGGCCGCGGTCCCGGGCAGCAGCTTCTTCGCTGAGGCTCGTGACGGCCGGGACATCATCCGGTTCGCTTTCCCCACTTGCGTCTGGCCGGCGAGCGCCTCGCCGGCTACGCGGCCGGCTGAGAGGCCGGTCAGTCCAGAGCCGGGTCCCTCAGCTCGTCCGTCACCCAGAGGGTCGAGGCCGACCCTGGAATGGTCACGAGGTGAGCTGGGAAGGCCACTCGCTCGGCGAACGTGTACCCGACCTCGCGATGCTGGGACAGGTCCAGCCCCGCCTCCTCGTCCTCCTCGCTGACTCGGAGCCCGACCGTCCCGTCCGCGAGCCTGAGGATGAGCATGGTCGCGCCGAACGAGTACGCAACGGTCACCAGCACCGCGATCGATTGCTTTCCCAGCTGGAGAAGGCTGCCGCTGGCGCCCGCGGCGTTGATGGTCAGGGAAGCAAACACACCAGTCAGCAGGGCGCCGACGATCCCACCGGCCATGTGCACGCCAACCACGTCGAGCGAGTCGTCGTAGCCGAAGCGGGTCTTCAGATTCACCACGAAGAAGCAGACGGCTCCAGCCGCGAACCCGATGGCCAGCGCGCCCCACGGTCCAACGTAGCCGGACGCCGGCGTGATGGCCACCAGCCCGGCCACGGCGCCAGAGGCAGCGCCGACGGTGGTGGCCCGACGGTGGCGGATCCATTCCGGGATCAGCCACCCGAACACCGCCGCCGCCGCACCGAGCTGGGTGGCCACGAACGCGCTCGCTGCGAGCCCGCCTGAGGCCAGCGCGCTGCCGGCGTTGAACCCGAACCATCCGAACCACAGGATGCCGGCCCCCAGGATCACCATGGGAACGTTGTGGGGGACGAAGGCGTCCGATCCGTACCCGCGCCGCTTGCCCAGGTAAATCGCCGTGGCCAGGGCCGCCACCCCCGCATTGATGTGGACGACGGTCCCGCCGGCGAAGTCGAGGGCGCCGAGGTGACCCGCCCCGAGGAAGCCTCCGCCCCACACCCAGTGAGCCACCGGCGAATACACGAACACCGACCACAACGCCAGGAACATCAGGTAGCCCGAGAACTTCATCCGCTCCGCGAACGCGCCGGTGATGAGGGCCGGCGTGATGATGGCGAACATGAGCTGGAAGGCCATGAACGCCTGGGCCGGAACGGTAGGAGCGTACGAGGAAGGCGCGGCGCCCACCCCGGACAGCCCCGCGAAGCGAAGGGACCCGATGATGCCGCCCTTGTCGGGCCCAAAGGCGAGGGTGTAGCCGACCATCATCCACAGGATGCTCACCATGGCCAGGGCCACGAACGACTGCATCACCGTGGCCAGGACGTTCTTGGCCCGGACCAGGCCTCCGTAGAACAAGGCCAGCCCTGGGGTCATGAACATGACGAGCGCGGCGGACGCGAGCAGCCAGGCGGTATCGCCGGTATCGACCTTCGG
>VAYC01000028.1 GCA_005885025.1 Actinomycetota bacterium
GACGCTCATTCGGCCCCGCCACGGCGAACAGGCCGAGCTGGTCCCGGGTCAGGAACAGGTGGTCGTCGGGGCCGAAGTCGACCGGGTAACCAGACGGGGCAAAACCATGGGTGGCCTCGAGGGCCGAGACCAAGTTCGCCCCGCCCGCCCCGCCGGTATTGCCCAGGGCCCGAGCCAGGACCCTCACCGCGTCGTACCCCTCCTGCTCAAGCCCGGTGGGAGCGTGCCCGATCGTCGCGGCGAAGGCAGCCCGAAACGCTCCAACTCGACGGATCGGCTGGGCCCACCCGGCCCACGTGTAGGTGTAGCAAGCGCTCGTTCCGGGTTCCGGCTGGGCCAGTCCGCCGCCCGAGGCCAGCAACGACGCGGACCCCGTGATGCCGGGGCGAGCTCCCGGATGAGTCGACCGGTCGATCCCGGCCTGTTCCTCGATGGCGTTGACGAGGCCGAGGGAGCCAACCGGCGGACCGAACGCGACCACCCAATCGGCCTTCGCGGCCCGGGTTAGCGGAGCGGCCAGTCCAGTCGTCGGGTCGCGGGAGCGATCGTCGAAGCTCGCCGAGAGGTGCCCACCCCAGTAGGCCAGCGCCGCGGCCAAGGTCTTGGAAGCGGTGGGGGCTTCCGGTCCCTCGCCGATGAAAACGATGTCCCGGGCCTTGCGGTCCCGGACGACGTAGCGGGCGATGACGTGGGCCTCCCATTCCCAGGGGATGGTCGTTTGGAACAACTCGGGGAACAGGCCGTGGCTCGTGTACAGATCCCCCTCCAGCAGGACCACCGGTGTGCCGGTCTGGTCGAAGCGAGTTCGGAGCGGCGTCAGCGCGAGGCCGGGTCCGACGTAGAGAACGGCAGCAGGGCGACGGTCGAGCAGCCCTTGCATCATGTCCGTGGCCGTGCCCACGCTCGCGTTGTCGTCGTGAATCTCCAACGAGATGGGACGGCCGGTGACCCCGCCGGCTGCGTTGACGTCGGCGACCGCCAGCTGCATCCCGTCGAGGTACGAACGATCCTCTTCGGCTTCGTGACCAGAGGTCGTGGCAACCACCTGGAAGGCGATGGGCGGCACCCCCGTGGACGGTAGGGGGGTGGGTGTGGCACTCGGGCTGGAAGGAGGGCTGGGGGCGGCGGCCGGCCCGGTGCATGCCGCGGCGAGGAGAGCCAGAGCAAGGAGTGTTTGGCGCACGAGGGCTTCACTGATACCACGCCGGCTCGGGCCGCTTGGTTCTCCCGCCGGGAGGTTCAATCCCCCGTGGACTCAGGCCGCAAGTGCGGGAACAGGATCACCTCTCGGATGGACGGGACGTCGGCCAGCACCATCGCGAACCGGTCGACGCCGAAGCCGAGCCCGCCGGCAGGAGGCATCCCGTGTTCGAGGGCCCGGATGAAGTCCTCGTCGGGAGGATGGGCCTCCTGATCGCCCCTCTTGCGCGCCTCCTGCTGCGCGGCGAAGCGGGCCCGCTGGTCATCCGGGTCGGTCAGCTCCGAGTAGGCCGGCCCGATCTCCATACCCCCGATGTAGAGGTCGAAGTGCTCCGTGACCCCCGGCGTGGACCGATGCGGTCGGGCAAGCGGCGAGACCTCCTGGGGGAAGTCCTTCACGAACGTCGGCTGCCAGATCTGGTCCGCCACGCGCTTCTCGAAGATCTCCACCGCGACCTTGCCCGGCCCCCACGCCGGATCCACGCCCACCCCGGCCCGCTCGGCCACGGCCACCAGGTCGGGACGGTCCAGGGTCACCTCTTCGCCGATCGCCTCCGAGGCCGCGTCCAGGACCGTGACCCTTCGCCACGGCCCGGAGAGGTCCAGCATCTGTCCCTGGTAGTCGAAGGTCAGGGATCCTCGGACGGCCTTGGCCGCGCCCTTCGCCAGTGCCTCGTCGAGGTCCATCATCGCTTCGTAGTCGCCGTAGGCCTGATACGCCTCGAGCATCGTGAACTCCGGGTTGTGGTCGTGGTCGATCCCCTCGTTACGGAAGTTCCGCCCGATCTCGAAGACGCGTTCCATCCCGGCCACCAACAGTCTCTTCAAGTACAGCTCGGGCGCGATCCGCAGATAGAGGTCGATGTCCAGCGCCTCGTGGTGCGTGAGGAACGGCCTGGCCAGCGCGCCGCCGTGCCGAGCTTGCAACACGGGCGTCTCTACCTCCAGGAAACCCCGCTCGGCGAGAACTTGCCGGAGGGCGTGGAGCAGCGTCGCCCGAACCTCGATCAGCTTTCGGCTCTCCAGGTTCGTCGCGAACTCGAGGTAACGCTGGCGGAAGCGAAGCTCCGGGTCGCGCAGCCCATGCCACTTCTCCGGCAGCGGGCGGAGCGCTTTGGTCAGGAGCGTCAGGCGTTCCACGCGCACCGAGAGCTCGCCTCGTTTCGTCTTCATGACCTCTCCCTCGGCGCCCACGATGTCGCCAAGGTCCAGGAGGTCCACCAGCTCGTAGCCGTCCTTCAACGAATCGTCGGCCAGGAAGAGCTGGAGGTCGCCGGTCCCGTCGCGGAGCGTGATGAACGAGACCTTCCCGTGTTTGCGCAGGAGTATCACTCGACCGGCAACCGCTGCCCGATGACCGCTCTCCTCGCCGACTCCCAGGTGATCGAACTTCGAGTGGAGTTCGGCTGCATCCGCGTCCTTGTCGAACCTCAGGGCAAAGGGCTCGATCCCCTTGTCGCGCAGGCGTTTTAGGGTCTCCCGGCGTGCCCGGAGAACCTCCGCCAACCGACCCTTGGCGTCCTCCCCGACCTCACTCATCCCGTGCCGTGTTCTTCTCGAAGATCAGGCGCAGGCCTTCCAGGGTGAGGAAGGGATCGTGGTGGTCGACACTGTGGCAGGCCGGGACTACCACCCCCGCCAGTCCTCCCGTGGCAACGACGATGGCGTCTCCGCCGAGCTCCTTCTGGATCCGCTCCACCATCCCGTCGATCTCGGCCGCCGTCCCGTACAGCAGCCCGGACTGCAGGGCCTCAACGGTGCTCTTGCCGATCACCGCGCGGGGCTGGACGAGCTCGACACGCGTGAACCGGGCCGTGGCCGAGAAGAGTCCCTCCGCCGCCACCTGCAGCCCTGGGGCGATCGCCCCGCCCACGAACTCGCCCCGCTCGGTCACGGCGTCGTAGGTCGTGGCCGTGCCCACGTCCACCACCACGCACGGCCCGCCGTACTTGGCGAACGCCGCCAGGGCGTTGACGATGCGGTCGGCCCCGACCTCCTTCGGGTTGTCGAGCAGGATGGGGATGCCGGTCTTCACGCCCGGCTCGACCACCACGGGGGGGAAGTGGAAGTAGTCGCGAACCATCTCCCGCAGGGCTTGCGTCTGGTCCGGCACCACGCTGGCGATCGCCACGCCGGTGATCTCGCGAGAGAACGACAGGCCCTGCTGCGCCAGAAACCCCCCGAAGAGGAGGGCCAGCTCGTCCGGCGTCCGACGCCGGCCGGTCGCCATCCGCCACGTCCAGGAAAGTCGGTCGCCCTGGAACAGACCGAGATCGGTCTCGGTGTTCCCGACGTCGATCGCCAGCAGCACGCCTACCTCCCGGATCGTGAGGAGACGTCGCTATTCTGCATGCTCCCCTCACCAGGCCACGGAAGGAGCAAGTTGTCGATCAGCCGGGTCTCCCCGAACCGTGCCGCGACGAGGGCTCGGGACGGCGATTCGATCACCGATGGCTCCTCCCATCGTTCTTCGTCCACCACCGCCACGTAGTCCAAGCGGGCCAGGGGCTCGGCGCCGATCCGGCGAGCCATTTCGGCCCTGAGGAGGTCGGAGCGGCGCTCACCCCTGCGGACGAGCGCGGCGGCCGTGGAGAGCGAGTCGAAGAGGACACACGCCGCAGCCCGTTCGCGGGACGACAGCCGGGCGTTGCGGGATGAGACCGCCAACCCGTCGGCAGCGCGTACCGTCGGGCAGGCGACGACCCTCACCGGAATGTTCAGGTCGTGGACCATCCGTCGCACCAGGGCAAGCTGTTGAGCGTCTTTCTCCCCGAAGTAGGCGCGGCAGGGACCGGCCAGGGCGAACAACTTGGCCACGACGGTGAGTACGCCTCGGAAGTGACTCGGCCGCGAAGCTCCTTCCAGTCGGCCACCGAGTGGGCCCGGGTCTACGGTGACCTGCGGACCTCCATCCGGATACATCTCCGCCTCGCCGGGAGCGAACAGGACGTCGGCGCCAAGCGCCGAGGCCATCGCCCGGTCCATGTCCAGCCGCCGCGGGTAGGCGTCCAGATCGGCCCGCGACCCGAACTGCAGCGGGTTGACGAAGATCGAGACGGCCACGAACCCGCAGGCGTCTCGGGCGGAGCGGATCAGCAGCGCGTGTCCCTCATGCAGATCTCCCATGGTTGGGACCAATCCAACGAGCTCCCCCCGGGCCCTCGCGCCATCCATCGCTTGTTTGAACTGGTCGGGGGAAGAGGTCACTTCCACTCGTCCAGCTCCTCCCTGAGGCGGGCGTAGCCCTGAGCGGTGAGACGACCCGACTTCGCGGCCAGGTCGGCGGCCAGGCGGGCCAGCGCCACGTAAGAGTCGACGGCCTCGGGGGCTTGCCGCGACAATGCTTCGAGGTTGCGCCGCACGGTCCCGACATCCCCACGGATCGCCGGCCCGGTCAGGGCCGCCTCCGGCCCGCGGGCCAGGGTCGCCTCCAGGGTGGCTCGGGCCAGCGGGCCGAACATGGGGAGGGGCTCGGCCAGTCCCGCCAGCCGAAAGAGGTGCTCGGCCATCCCCTCCACGGCCACCAGGTAGTTCGAGCAGAACACCGCCGCGGCGTGATAGAGGGGCTTTGCGGGGTCGGACAAACGGAACGGCTTTCCTCCCACGTCCCGGGCAAGCTCCTCTCCCACCTCGAAGCCCTGCTCGTCCAGGGCGGTCACGGCGACGGCGCTTCCGGGAAGCTGCCGGATGCCTTCCTCGAGCGAGGGAAACGATTGGAGAGGATGCAGGGAGAGGATCTCGGCTCCCAGCAGGCGAGCGGGAGCCAGCGCGTCCAGGCCAACCGACCCGGACAGGTGGAGTACCCACTGACCTGGGTGAAAGCTCACCCTTCCAGCCAGCTCCGAACAGAGCGGAGCGATGCTGTCGTCGGGGACGCCGAGGACGACCAACGAGGCCGACCGAGCCGCGAGATTGGCCTCCGAAGGCGAGTAGAAGGCGGCGAACGGAAGGTGTCGCTTGACGCGGTCCTCGGAGGCCTCCCGGCCCGAGGCGGCCACTGCGCGGTAGCCGGCCCGCTCCAGCAGGACGGCGAGGGCCGTCGCCACCCTGCCCGCCCCGATGAGCGCCACCGTGGTCGAGCGGGTCTCGCGCTCTGCACTTCGCTGTGTCGTTCCGGGTCCTTGCTCGGTCGGCTACCGGACGGCGTGCAGTATAGCGAGCGTCGTCAGCCAGCCTGCCAGGGATTCGCGCCGGCGGCGGAGGAGATCAGCTGGAAACGGTCAGGGAGCCGACGTGCGCCAGCGGGAGGCTGAAGGAGAAGGTCGATCCGTGCCCTGGTCTGGAATCCACCCACAGTCGGCCGTGCATGCCCTCGACGAAGCGACGGCAAATGTACAGGCCCAGTCCCACGCCGCCGCTTGGCCGGGTCAGGTGGTCCTCGATCTGGTAGAAGCGGTCGAAGATCCGCTGCTGCTCGGACAGCGGGATACCGGGGCCCTCGTCTCTCACCGATACCGTTGCCCGGTCCTCTTCGAGGGCGATCGTGACCTGGACCCCCTTGTCCGGCGGCGAGTACTTCAGCGCGTTGGCGAGGAGGTTGCTCATGACCAGGCCCACGCGCGACCGGTCGGCCTCGACGAAGACCTGGGAGTCGGGCGCCCTGAGCGAGATGCTCCGAGTCGGGTGCTCCTCGCTGAACGTACGAATCTGCTCGACCACGGGGGCGCACAGGTCGGTGGGCGCCGTAACCAGCGCCGAGCTCGACTCGATCTTGGAGACCTCGAGGAGGTCGGTCACCAGCCGCTCCAGGCGGTTCGCCTGCCGCAGCATGATCCGGTAGTACTCGTGCCGCGCGTCGCTCTCGTCGTCGATGGTCCCGTGGATCAACGAGCTGAGGAAGCCCTTGAGCGGCGTGAGAGGGGTCCGCAGCTCGTGAGAGATGGTGGCGACGAAGTCCGCCTTGAGCTGCTCGGCCTCGCGCTCAGCGCTGATGTCGTGGACCACGATCACGGTGGCCTTGACCTTGCCGTCGCGTCCGTTGATGGTGCTCGAGGAGCACAGGATCCATCCATCGGTCCCGTCCTTGCGGACGATGGGTGCGAACCATGCGTCTCCGGGCGCCTGGCAGGGCGCCGCGCCAAGCGGTGGCTCGGCGCTTCCCGAGCTCCTCAGGATGCTTCTCCAGTTCTTCCCGATGACCTCGTCCGCGCCCTGTCCGGTGATCCGTTCCATGGCCGGGTTCCACGAGACGATGCTGCAGTCCGGCGCGGCTACGAAGATCCCGTCCGAGGCATTCTCGACGATCAGCTCGCGCAGGCGGTCTCCTTCCCGCAGGTTCCGGACCATGATCCGGTAGGCGGCGTAGAAGAGTGCCAGGGGGAAGCCCACGAGCAGGACGCCCGGAGGGCTGATCTGCCATGCCATCGCACCCAGGATCCCGAGCGCGATGTTCCCCGCGTAGTGCAGGGCGTTCACCGCGAGCGGGGGCAGCAGGACGTCGCGCAGCGACTTGTGTTCGGCGAGGGAGATGACCAGACCCACCAGGAGAGCGCTCACGACCGCGTAGGCAGCCATGGCGACCGGCACGGCGACCAGAAGCCTGAAGGCCATGCTGGCCGACCCGGCGAGCGACGAGAACACGACCTCGGCCACGGTGATGGAGAGGACGTACTGGCCGAGGTTGAAGGCGATCTTGTGCGTGGGAACTTTGCGAAACATGAGACCGACGTACACACCGATCACCACGGCCATGGTGAGGACCCCCGGCCGGGCCAGGACGAGGCCGGCCGCCCACATCGAGTCCGTGAGCGCCAGGTAGAGGGTCTCGGTGCGGTGCCGCATCTCCAG
>VAYC01000396.1 GCA_005885025.1 Actinomycetota bacterium
CCATAGCCGGCGTCTTCTCGTCCTCCTCGGGCTTCTCCACCACGCTGGCCTCGGTGGTGAGGACCAAACCGGCGATCGAAGCGGCGTTCTGGAGGGCCGAGCGGGTGACCTTGGCCGGGTCCATGACCCCGGACTTCAGCATGTCGCCCCATTCGCCCGTTGCCGCGTTGAACCCGAAGGCGCCCGATTCGCCGCGGATGCGCTCCACGGCGACGCCGCCCTCGAACCCGGCGTTCTCGGCGATGAGCCGGGCCGGTTCCGACAACGCACCCCGGACGATCCATGACCCGGTGGCCTCGTCGCCGTCCAGCCCGAGCTTGCCCGGATCGACCGACTCCTCGGCCCGGATCAGGGCCACGCCGCCCCCGGGGACGATGCCTTCTTCGATGGCGGCCCGCGTCGCCGACACCGCGTCCTCGATGCGGTGTTTCTTCTCCTTTAGCTCGACCTCGGTGGCCGCGCCGACCTTGATCACGGCCACGCCGCCGGCCAGCTTGGCCAGCCGCTCCTGGACTCGATCTCGGCCTTGATCTGGCGGATGCGCCCTTGGATGTCCTCCGGCTTGCCCTGGCCCTCCACGATCGTAGTGTCGTCCTTGGTCACCACGACCTTCCGGGCCCGGCCCAGCATGTCGATGCTCACGTTCTCGAGCTTGGCCCCGATCTCCTCGGAGACCACCTGGCCACCGGTGAGCATGGCCATGTCCTCGAGCATCGCCTTGCGACGGTCGCCGAACCCGGGGGCCTTCACGGCCACGGCCTGGAGGGTGCCCCGAATCTTGTTGACCACGAGCGTGGCGAGGGCCTCGCCCTCCACGTCCTCGGCCACGATCACCAGCGGCTTCCCGCCCTGGACGACCTTCTCCAGCATCGGAAGGAGCTCCTGGACGCTCGAGATCTTCTTGCCGACCAGCAGGATGTACGGGTCCTCGA
>VAYC01000398.1:0-2339 GCA_005885025.1 Actinomycetota bacterium
CCACCTGGACGCGGGCAGCGTCGCCTCGCCCTACCGGGAGACCGAGGGCATGCGGGATGGCTCGGACGCGATCGCCGACTGGCCGATCCTCAACGCGCTGCTGAACACCTCGGCCGGCGCCCATTGGGTCAGCGTGCATCACGGGGGCGGCGTGGGCATCGGCTACTCCATCCACGCGGGGATGGTGGTGGTGGCCGACGGCACCGAGGATGCCGCGGGACGGCTGCAGAGGGTGCTGACGACCGACCCGGGTACCGGAGTCATGCGCCACGCCGACGCGGGCTACGAGGCGGCCATCGACGTGGCTCACGAGCGCGGCGTCCGCCTGCCCTGGCTCGAATAGCTTCGGACCCGGACCTCTCTCGATCGTCCTGTTCGTCACTGTTCCAATAGTCCCCCAGGCGACACCATCCACGGACCCGCAACGTCGCCACCACACGTACCCGACAGACGCGGAAGGAGGATGGCCGGGAGGTCCCCAACGGGGGGACCAAAGGAGGTGAATGCCATGGGTAGGCTGGCGACCTTGGCCCTGGCAGGCGTGATCGCGGCCATGATGGCGGCGACCACTCCGGCGCTGGCGGCAGCTCGTCGTCCGACTTCCAGCGGAGCGGCGCGGGAGAGGATCAGCCTCGAGGTTGTGATCGACATTGCCCGGACCCCGGACGGGGCCCGGGACATGCTGGACAGGGTGGCCGATCACGGCCTGAGAGACTTCAGGATCGAGCGCGACCGGCATCACTCGTTCGAGGTCGAGCGGCCGTTCGATGGCCTCATCCCCGCTTTGCGAGAGGTCCGCATGCTCCACCGCGATGGGATCCGTGCCCATCTCGAACTGGTCAGGTAGGCACACAGCGAGCGGTTGACGTCCGGCCGGCTCGGCGACGCCCTTCGCGGCTCCCGGGCCGGCCGGCACGCTCAAGCCTTCTCCCAACCGTACGATGCTCTCCACATGGGTGACGTGGTCAGGGTCGGCTTGCTCGGCTGCGGCAACGTGGGCGCCGCCGTGGCCCGCATGCTGCACGAGCACGGCGAGGAGATCGCCAGGAGGGCGGGAACGGCCATCGAGGTGACGCGGGTGGCCGTCCGCGATCTCGAAAAGCCGCGAGACGTCCCCGTCCCCCCCGGACTGTTCACCGATGACCCGTACGACGTCGTGCGCGACCGTGACGTCGACGTGGTGGTCGAGGTCATGGGCGGCATCGAGCCGGCTCGCTCGCTCATCCTGGAGGCGTTTCGCCAGGGCAAGCCGGTCGTGACCGCCAACAAGGAATTGCTGGCCACCCTGTCACGAGAATTGTTCGAATCGGCGGCTGCCGGCCGCGTCGATCTCCTGTACGAGGCCGCGGTGGGGGGCGGCATCCCCTTGATCCGGCCGCTCCGCGAGCACCTGGCGGGCGACCGCATCTTGCGGTTCATGGGCATCGTGAACGGGACGACGAACTACATCCTGACCCGCATGACCGAGGACGGGTGGTCGCTGGGACAGGCGCTCGCCGACGCCCAGCGCCTCGGGTACGCCGCCGCCGCCAAGGCCGCGATCCTGGCCCCGATCGCGTTCGATCTTCGGGTGGCGGCCGGCGACGTCTACCGCGAGGGCATCCTGTCCATCAGCCCCGACGACATCAGGTTTGCCAAGCAGCTCGGCTATGTCGTCAAGCTCCTCGCCATCGCGGAGGGGATCGGCGACGAGGTCTCCGTTCGAGTCCATCCGGCCATGATCCCGGCGGGCCACCCGCTGGCGTCGGTCCGAGAGAGCTTCAACGCGGTGTACATCGAGGGCCAGCGCGTCGGCCCGCTGATGTTGTACGGGCGGGGAGCGGGTGGCGACCCGACGGCGACGTCCGTCGTGGGCGACGTCATCGAGCTGGCCCGCAGTCGCCCGGGCGGCGGCGCGAACTCGCTGATCGGGCATGCCGCCCACACCGGGGGTCCCTCCGAACTCACCCCACGGCGACTCAGGCCCATCGAGGAGATGCAGGCTCAGTACTACATGCTCATGCGGGTGGCCGACCGCCCGGGCGTGCTCGCGGCGATCGCCCTGGTGTTCGCCGAGCACATGGTCTCGATCAAGTCCGTCTGGCAGGAGGGCCACGCCGAAGAGGCCCAGATCGTCCTGGTCACCCACCAGGCCCAGGAGCGTGACCTTCGGGCCTGCCTGCAAGGCCTCCGCATGATCGACACGGTGAAGTCGGTGAGCTCGGTGATCAGGGTGGTGGACGGCGAGCCCTAGCGGGAACGCAAGCGGGCCTGGACCGCGTTGCTGCGAAGCTCCCTGAGCGCGTCCGCGGCCACCCACTTTGCGGATCGGACGCCGCTCGCCCGGATGCGCTCGGCCG
>VAYC01000398.1:2366-4245 GCA_005885025.1 Actinomycetota bacterium
CGCTTGCCGATCTGGCGCAGCGCCCAATTGACCGCCTTGCGCACGAAGTTGCGAGGATCGCCCGCCTCGCGTTCGATGATCGGCAAGAAGCGCTCAAAGGACGTATCCGGAGCCTTCCTGTCGTGCACGGCCAGCATCGCCATGAGCGCGAACGCAGCCCGCTTGACGAACTCCTCGCGGCGCGAGCTCCACTCCGCGACCTTGCTGTAGGCGAACTGGGTCTTATCGAACAGGCTGCCGCACAGACCGTCCACCACGTCCCAGGAGTCGAACTCGGCGGCCCAGGCTTCCATCTGCTCCTCGGTGACCTGAGCCGGGTCGTCGACCAGCCCCGCCAGGATCCGGGCCTCGTGGATGCCCGAGGCCCACAGCTCGGCGGCCAGACGGTGGTCCTTGCCCAGCCGTTTGGCCAGCCATCGCAAGTAGGGCATGGAGCTTCCCCCCAGAGCACGTTCGGTGGTGATACCGAATCGCGCCATTCCCTCCAGGTCGGCGGGACTGGCCCTGGAACGCAGCTCGCTAATGACTTCGCGCGACTTCATTGCGGGAGACGGGCTCCCACGTCGCGGTGAGCTGCCGGACTCTGGCGGCGACCTCCCGCTCGTCTACCCGGGTGAGCCGGCCGTTCTCCGCGATCGTCTCGCCGCCCACGATGACGCGGCGGATGGCTTCGGGCTGCATGGAATAGACCACCTGCTTGGGCGCGGTCACCGCCGGCTGCATCGACAGCGCATCGAGGTCCACCACCACCAGGTCGGCCGCGTAATCCGCGGAGATCCGGCCGATCGGCAACCCGCCGAGGATCTCACCGCCCCGAACCGTGCCCATCAGGAGGGCCTCCTCTGCGCCGAGCACCGAGGCGTCGGTGGCCCGCGCCTTGGCCAGGAGGGCCGCCATCCGCATCTCCTCGAAGATCGACTGCCGGCTGTTCGTGCAGCCGCCGTCCGTGCCGAGGCAGACCGGGATGCCCAGCTCGAGCATCTCCCGCACCGGGGCGATGCCGTCGCCCAGGAACGCGTTGGCGGAAGGGTTGTGCACGACCCTCACGCCGCGGTCCCGCATGATGGCAAGGTCAGCCTGGTCCACCCACACGCAGTGGACCATCACCGTGCGGTGCGACAGCACCCCCAGCGAGTCGAGGTACGCCACCGGTGACAGTCCGTGTTGCTCCATCGACTGCTCGTGCTCGTAGCGGCCCTCGGCCACGTGGATGTGAAAAGGGACGTCGAATTCGGCGGCCAGCTTGGCGCCACTGCGGATCATGTCCGGGCTGGCCGCGTGGATCGAGTGAGGAGCCGGCTGGGCGAAGGCCTTCCGATCGCCGCGCAAGGCAGCGTGCAGGTCGCGGAAGTGTCGTTCGGCCACGGCCGGCGTCTCCTGATAGCGGCGAGGCGCCCCGATCCAGTCATACATCGAACGCGCCAGCACGACGCGGATGCCGACCTCGCGTGCCGCTTCCACCACCGTCAGGTCGTTCTCGTTCCCCCGGTCGTGGAGATAGAAGAAATCGACGGCCGTCGTGATGCCCGCCTTGGCCATCTCGGCGAAGTCGAACAGCGCGCCGGTCTTGATCCCTTCGCGGTCGAGCCGCTCCGAGAAGGGGTAGAGGACCAGGTCTCGCCACGCCATGAACCCCAGGTCGTCGCCGAACCCGCGGAGCAGCGCCTGGAAGGTGTGTCCGTGGCCGTTCACCGTCCCGGGCACGACGGCCACACGTCCCCAGTCCTCGCGGTCCTCCTCGGGGAAGCGCTCGGCGAGGTCGGCAGGCTCGCCCGTAGCCTGCAGCCGCCCGCCCTGCATGACGAAGGCGTGCCGACGCTCCCAGCGATCCTCGGCGAACACCAGGTCGGCGGAGACGATGGTCACGCCGCCTGTATAT
>VAYC01000399.1 GCA_005885025.1 Actinomycetota bacterium
AGGATGCGGTCTGCCCGCCGCCCCAGCGGAGCCTCGACCAGGAAGCGGTCCGGTTCCACCGCCCCTCGTACCAGCGCCAGGTAGCGCCGGTCCACGGCGTGCCGGCGGAACATGTCGGTCAGCGCGGCATGGGTCCGGTCGTCCTTCGCCACCACGATCGCCCCCGACGTTCCGGCGTCGAGGCGGTGCACGATGCCGGGCCGGTCCGGGCCGCCGGCCGACGCCAGTGGGACGCTCAGTGCCAGGAGCCGGTTCACCAGGGTCCCGGTTCGCCTCGACGCGGTCGGGTGGGTCACCAGCCCGGCCGGCTTCGACACGACCAACAGGTGGTCGTCCTGGTAGAGGACAGGCAGCGGTCCGGGCTCGGGCGCCACCTCGGACCGCGCCGAGACCTCCACCTCCACCCGCTCGCCCCCGCCCAGGCGATGGGACTTGGGACGGGCCTTCCCGTCCACGGAGACCCTTCCCGCTGCGCCTCGGAGCGGGGAAGGTCCAGTCGGGCGGCCACGACCGCGTCGAGTCGACCCGGTTCGGCGACGAAGGAGGTGCGCTCCCCCGCCTCGGCCTCTTCCGTCATGTGCGGCGCCGCAAACCCGCCAGGGCCACGATGATCGCGCCGATCACGATGGCGGCGTCGGCGGCGTTGAACACCGGCCATACCCGGAAGTCGATGAAGTCGATCACGCCCAGCGGCCCTCGCAGCACGCGGTCGGTCAGGTTCCCGAGGGCGCCGCCGAGGATCAGGCCGAGGCCGACCGCCGAGGGCGCCGACTCGAGGCGGGTCGACGCGACCATGATGGCCCCGCACACGAGGACCGTCGCTCCGAAGAACAGCCAGGCCTGCCCTCCGAACAGCCCGAAGGCGCCACCCGTGTTCGTCGTGTACCGCAGCCGGACCACACCGGAGATGACCTCGACCGGTGGCCGCCCCGCGAGATGCTCCTGGGCCAGCCACTTGGTGAGTCGGTCGAGCGCGTACACGCCGGCCGCGGCCGCATACAGGGTGATGGCGAGGTGGTCGCGCCGGGTCACGCCGTCAGCGGACGCGCTCTTCCGCCTGCTTGTCCTTGATGCAGAGATTTGCGTACGGGAGGTACTTCAGGCGCGCCTTCTCGATGGGTTTGCCGCATCGGTCGCACACCCCGTACGTCCCGTCCTCGATCTTGGCCAGGGCCTTGTCGATCCTCTCCACGAGGTCGCGCAGGTTGTTGAGCAGCGAGAGGTCCCGTTCGCGCTCGAACGTGGCGGTCCCGGCGTCCGCGTACTCCTCGTCGAAGCCCATCTCTCCCGTGAGATCGGACTGGTTGGTCCCGAAGGTGGACTGCTGCAGCTCATCGAACTGGGCCCGGCGGTCCCGACGCTCTTCGAGGAGCTGTTCCTTCAGCTCCTTGATCTCCTTGGTTGTCAGGGGTGTCTTGCTCGGCATGGTGGGGGTCCCGGGGACGCTAGCACTCACAAGTGGACGGGCGCCAGCTTCCAGGATACGGGATGGGGCCAGCGCTGCGGTCCGGCCTCCCGGCCGCCATCGCGGCAACGGCTACAATGGCCGCACAGGCGACGACGGGAACGAGTAGCCGGGTTCCCAGCGCCACAGCGAGCCGGAGACGGTGCGAGCCCGGCGGGCTGCCCCGGCGAAGATCCTCCCCGAGCCGCCGCCCGAACGGCCACCGCGCGCCACGCGGGAGCCAAGTAGACGCGGACGGGTCCGCCCGTGACAGCGGGAGGCTCTGGATGGAGCCGCGAGTGGGCGGGCCCAGCGAGGGGCCGGCCAAGCAGGGTGGTACCGCGGGGCACGCGCCCCGTCCCTGGAAGGGACGGGGCGTTTCGCTTTGGAGGGGGCATGACGAAGGATCGCGACGGAGTGTTCACCCGGCTGCGGGCCAAGCCGGACCATCCTGTCCTGGAGCTGGAGGTGCTCGATCGCTGGGACCGGGACCGAACCTTCCAACGCCTCCGCGAGCTCAATCGAGGACGACCCAAGTGGAGCTTCATCGACGGACCGGTGACGGCGAACAAGATCCTCCCCGTCCACACCGCGTGGGGCCGGACGTTGAAGGACGTGTTCCAGCGGTACAAGGCGATGCGGGGGTTCGACCAGCGCTACCAGAACGGGTTCGATTGCCAGGGCCTCTGGATCGAGGTCGGCGTGGAGCGAGAGCTCGGGCTCAACTCGAAGAGGGAGATCGAGTCCTACGGGCTGGCGGAGTTCGCACGCCGCTGCCGGGAAAAGGTCATCTGGTCGGCCGGGGAGCTGACCCGTGGCGAGAAGCGCCTCGGGCAATGGATGGACTGGGGCAACGACTACTACACGTTCTCGGACACGAATCGGACACGAACATCGAATACATCTGGCGGTTCCTGAAGCTGATGCACGAGCGGGGATGGCTGTATCTGGGCAACCGCTCCACGGAGTGGTGCCCTCGCTGCGGCACGTCCATGTCACAGCACGAGCTCTCGCAGGGGGACGTCTACCGGGAGAAGACGGATCCTTCCGTCTACGTCCGGTTTCCCCTCGTGGAGCGTCCGGGCGAGTCGCTGGTCGTGTGGACGACCACGCCATGGACGTTGCCGGCCAACGTGGCGGCCGCGGTCAAACCCGACGCCGAATACATCCTCCGGGAGGATGGGGCATGGGTGGCGAGGGCCCGGTACCCGACGGACCGCGCGACCAGGGCGGCCCCGGGTTCCGAGCTGGTCGGTCTGACCTACGTGGGACCGTTCGATCACCTTCCCGCCGCGGCCGGGATCAAGCACCGTGTCATCCCCTGGGACGAGGTGTCCCTGGAGGAGGGCACCGGCATCGTCCACATCGCTCCCGGTGCCGGGACGGAGGACTTCGAGCTCTCCCGCGTCCACGACCTTCCGGTCC
>VAYC01000400.1:0-1526 GCA_005885025.1 Actinomycetota bacterium
ACGACATCATCCTGGCGCGGGGCGCCGGGACGGATGCGGTCGACGGCGGCTCGGGCGTCGACTTCTGTTGGACGGATCGCAGCGACGTCGTCGCGAACTGCCCCTGAACCGTCCACCCGGTTGACATGTGACTAAAGAGTCACCTATAGTCCGTGGGCATGGACGCCGTGTTCAGAGCCCTCGCCGCTCCGACGCGTCGGAGGCTGCTCGACGAGCTTTTCCGCAAGGACGGGCAGACGTTGAGCGAGCTCGAGGAGCGCTTCCCGATGACGCGTTTCGGCGTGATGAAGCACCTGAAGCAGCTCGAGGAGGCGGGCCTGGTCGTGACCAAGCGACGAGGGCGCGAGAAGCTCCACTTCCTGAACCCGGTGCCGATCCGGCTCGTCCACGACCGGTGGGTGAGCAAGTACGCCGAGCCCTGGGCCGCTGGGCTGAGCGGGCTCAAAACCAGACTGGAGGCACGCATGGAAAAGGTCTTCGAGATCTACATCAAGACCACCCCGAAGCGGCTGTGGGAGGCGATCACCGACCCCGACATGAGGAGCAAGTACAACTTCGGCATGCGGATCAATTCGGACTGGAAGGCCGGCTCGCGCTACGAGTCGAGTCATCCGGCCACTTCCGGCCCCCTGGTGGAGGGGGAGAACCTCGAGGTCGACCCGCCGCGCCGGCTGGTCCAGAGCATGGTCGCGCTGTGGAGCGACGACGTGAAGAACGAGGGAACCTCCAGGGTCACCTGGGAGATCGAACCGGTCGGCGACTCGTGCCGCCTGACCGTCACCCACGACCAGCTTCGCGAGGGCGCGAACGACGAGCTCTACGGCGGCTGGCCGATGATCCTCTCCGGCCTGAAGACGCTGCTCGAGACCGGCGAGACGCTCACGACGCCCGGCTCGCTGATGTACGCGGAAGGCGCGGCGTGATGGAGAACGCCGCGTGACCTGCCACGCGAAGCTGCCGGTCTTCTCGTCGAAGTCCACGAGCCTCGGGACCGGGATCTCCCGAGGCCGCGGACAGCCCCGCCCGGCGTGCGCGGCGAACTCCTGACCGAACAGCTGGACCGCGCTCTGGATGAGCAGGCTCTCGCCGGTGGGCAGGGCGCACCGCTGGCCGTCCGTGACCGTGAGGCACCTGGCCAGGATGGTTTCGATATCCAGATCGGACCCTTCGCCCCGGTCGACGAGCTCCAGGAGCTTGGTGATCTGGCCCGTCCCGTGCTTGCAGGCCGGGCATTGCGCGCAGGACTCGACATAGAGGAAGCGCGAGAAGGCGTGGGCCACGCGGACCATGCACGCGGAGTCGTCGTACACGACGAAACCGCCCGATCCCAGTCCTGAGCCCACCGCCTTCATGGAGTCGAAGTCGAGCGGGGTGTCCAGCTGCTCGGGAACGAGCACCGTGTTCGAGGCCCCGGGAAGGATGGCCTTCACGTTCCGGCCCTCGGGCGGTCCTCCCCCGATCGTGTGGACCAGGTCGCGCAGGGAGAAGCCGAGGGGCAGCTCGTACAGGCCGGGAAGGCTGACGTC
>VAYC01000400.1:1851-3012 GCA_005885025.1 Actinomycetota bacterium
GCCTTGATGCCGATGTAGGCCTTCGCGGCCCCGACCGCCTGCGCGGCGATGGCCAACCCCTCGACCATCTGGTACGGGTTCATCCGAAGGAGCCACCGGTCCTTGAACGTGCCGGGCTCGCCCTCGGCCGCGTTGCACACGGCGAACTTCGTGGGACAGGGGTCCTCGCGGACGGTGCGCCACTTGATCCCGGTGGGGAAGCCCGCGCCTCCTCGCCCGCGGAGCCCGGACCGCCGTATTTCTTCGACGACCTCGTTGGGTGGGCGCTTCATCGCTTCCGTCAGGCCCTGCCCGCCGCCGGCGCTGATGTAGGCGTCGAGCGAGGCGACCGGTTCGTCCGACAACAGGATGGAGCCGGGCGAGCCGTTCATGGCAGCCATCCCCCGGTGTCAGCCCGGCGATTTGGCGGGGCTGGTGTGATCGTGGATGTGTGCCTCTCGAGGATGTTCCTTGTCTGGGTTCTGGTGGGGCTCGTGAGTGTGCGACAGGGCCGGATGGTTGTGCTCGTGCGCGTGGGTCGCCATCAGGTGCGTGACGTCTTCGTCCGGCCGGTGGTAATGGGTGACGTGAACGTGCTCGTGTTCATGGAGCTCGGCGTCGTGATGATGGGATGTCGCCATTCCGCCTCCTCTCATCCGGAGAGTGTGGGTCGGGGCGTCGAGGTCGAGTCTATTCCTTGTGGCGATCCCGCGATCGCCCTCCACGAGCCGTAGGCGCCCGCGAATAGCACGCTGACGACGAACGCGAGACACGCCCACGCGGCCGGCCGGGCCCACGACAGCTGATCCCCGTACCGGGCCAGCGCGACGAGCTCGAGAACCCCGAGCACCGCGTAGGCAGCCGTCGCGGCTCGGATGCGCACCCAGTCGTTCTCGAAGAACGCGGTCGCCAGGACGACGCCCAGTCCGAGGAGCCACGACGCCATCGCCCGGGCGGTCAGCGGCGTCAGCGCCCAGGGCCACCACCTCGCCGCCCACGCCGGCGCCGCGAACAGCATCACCCCGACGGGGAGGGTGACGAGCGCCTGCGCGATGAGGAGCGAGCGGTACCAGCCGGGCAACGGGGCCGCGCGGGGCGGGTCGGCCCCCTTCACCCGCAACTGCAGCGCCAGGGCGACGGACACCAGGACGGGGTCGGCCGCGTAGATGAGGAGCCACAGCC
>VAYC01000401.1:0-429 GCA_005885025.1 Actinomycetota bacterium
TCCTTCAGCACGTGGAGCGATCCGAAGTGCTTGTGGACGTGGCTGACCTTAACCACCGAGCCGTAACCTCTGCTCCGAGTAGAGGGCCAGGCGGGACAGCGGGTAGCAGAGCAGGAAGTACAGCGCGGCGACGATCCCGAAGACCTGGAACGAGAGGAACGTCTTCTCCATCAGGACTTGGCCGGCCCGCGTCAGCTCCACGTAGCTCAGGACGGACACGATCGAGGAGTCCTTGATGAGTCCGATCAGGAGCCCGACCCCGGGCGGGATCATGACCCGGACCGCGGGCGGCAGGACGACGTGGCGCATGATCTGGCCGTACCCCATCCCGAGGCTCCGGGCGGCCTCCCACTGGTCCCGGCCCACGGCCTGGATGCCGGCCCGCACGATCTCGGCCATGAACGCACTCCCGTTGACGGTGAGGGCGGC
>VAYC01000401.1:610-2420 GCA_005885025.1 Actinomycetota bacterium
CCCACCGCGCACAGCCGGACGGTGTTGATCAGGCCCTGCAGCAGGAACAGCGCGTCCCAGCGATTGAGCTGGTCCTGGACGAAGTTGGGCACGCCCACGTCAGACCGCCTGCCGGAACAGCCGGCGTCCCGCCAGCTTCAGCGCCGCCGAAATGGTCATCGTCATCACGACGTACATGGCGGTCACCACCATGTAGGTCTCGAAGGAGCGGAAGGTGCGGGAGATGAGCATCTTCCCACGCAGCGCCAGGTCTTCCACCGCGATCACGGAGACGAGTGACGAGAAGAGGATGATGCCGATGAACTGGTTACAGAGGGGCGGGTAGATGACCCGGAACGCCTGGGGAAAGATGACATGCCGCATCCGCTGGAGATAGCTCATGCCGAGGGAGACGCTCGCGTCGTGCTGGCTTTTCGGGATGGCCTCGATCCCGGCCCGCACGATTTCGGTCAGGTAGGCCCCGTTGTTGACGACGAGCCCAATCAGGGCCGCCAGGTAGTTCGGGACGTCGATGTTGACCTGGCCCAGGCCGAAGTAGATGAAGAAGAGCTGGACCAAGAGCGGGGTGTTCCGGATCACCTCCACGTACCCGGTGGCGAGCCGTCGGATCCAGTGGAACCGGGACTGGCGGCCCATCGCCCCCACCGTCCCGAGCAGGAGACTGCCCAGGAGCGTCAGGAGCGACAAGTGGATCGTCGTCCAGGCCCCCTCAAGGAGCGACGGGAACTCCTGGAACACGAGCCGGAACTGAAAGACGTACCCCGGCATCAGGGTGAGGTCGACGAACGCGAGTGGGCGCCCCCCGCGACGCGCCGGTTGGGGAGGCGCCCCCTCGGCATCAACGGCCGGCTCGGCCTACCAGTTCGGCGACACCCGGGCGGGCTCGGCGTTGAACCACTTCTTGTACAACTCCTTCATCTTCCCACTCTGGTGCAGCTTGTAGATGTAGAAGTTCAGGAAGGTGAGCCACTCCTGGTCGCCCTTGCGGACCCCGAAGCTGTACGGGTTCAGGTCGAACGGCTTCTCGATGAACCCGAGGCTCTTCTTGGGGTCGCGGCCGGCATGGTAGACGGTGTAGGTGTAGTCCTCGATCTGAGCGTCGGCCTTCCCCTGCTGGACGGCCAGGAGCGCCGCCGAGGCCTGGTCGAACCGGAGCGCCTGGGCCTTGGGCGCCTTCTTCCCCAGCAGGATCTCGCCGGTCGAGCCGGTGGTGACCGCGACCTTCTTCCCGTTCAGGTCCGGCCAGTCCTTGATCTTGGCCTGCTTGTTGAAAATGACGCCGAACCCGTCGATGACGTACGGGTCGGTGAAGGTGATCGTCTTCGAGCGTTCCACGGTCGCCGTGAAGTTCGAGATCGCCACGTCGATCTTGCCGGCCACCAGGAAATTGATCCGGTCGGGAGCGGTCGGAACCGCCACCAGGGTCAGCTTGACCTTCATCTCGTTGGCCAAGTCGTTGGCGATGTCGACGTCCAGGCCCACGATGTTGTTCTGGGCGTCTCGGAAGCCCCACGGCGGGAAGAAGTCGAACGTGCCGACGATCAACTCACCGCGCTTGATGACGGCTTGCAGGGTGTCCTGCGCGGCCGCCGTCTGGGCGGCGCCCACCTGCGGCCAGAGCATCAGGGCCAGGAGCCCCACCAATCCCCATATCCGCGTTCGTCTCCATCTCCTCATGGCGTCCCCTCCGTCCCGGCGTGTGACGATGCGATGCATGGGTCCTTCCCCAGACGTCTCGCTGGGTCCTCGATCCGACTGCGCATCGCACCACAAGACCTCGCCTGCGTCAACCGGTCGAAGAGAAGGTTAG
>VAYC01000401.1:2531-2727 GCA_005885025.1 Actinomycetota bacterium
CCGCCCTCCTGCCGCCCGGCGCTCGCGGTTCTCGGGTGTCCACCGGGTCGGGGCGGGCGCCCTGCCCGGAGGCGAGCCCAGGGGCGGAGGGGCATCCACCCCTGGGCCGGCCGGCTATGGGTTCGTGGAGACGTTGTCGAACCCGACCTCAGTCGAAGACTGCCGGCGCCCGGCGGTGCAGTTGGCTTCCTTGTTG
>VAYC01000023.1 GCA_005885025.1 Actinomycetota bacterium
AGCCGTCGAGACCGCGCTCAAGTTGTCCAGGGCTTACCACCTCGCCCGCGGAGAGCCGTCCAGGCATCGGATCATCGCGCGGTGGGGGTCCTACCACGGCAACACGCTCGGCGCGCTGGACGCGTCCGGCCGGCAGCCGCTTCGAGGCCCCTACGAGCCGTGGCTGGGCCGAACCGCCCACGTGCCTCCCGTCTACGAGTACCGCTGCCCCTCTCGGAACCACCCGGCCGGCTGCGGCGAGTGGCACGGGGAGGAGCTTGACCGAACCATTCGGGAGTTGGGCCCGAGCTCCGTGGCCTGCTTCATCGCCGAGCCGGTGGCCGGGGCCACGCTCGGGGCCGCCGTCCCCCCCGACGACTACTGGCCGGCCGTGCAGGAAGTGTGCCGCCGTCACGGCGTCCTCCTGATCGCCGACGAGGTGATGTCGGGGTTCGGCCGGACGGGTCGCTGGTTCGGTTGCGAGCACTGGGGCGTCCGCCCGGACATCCTGGTGGCGGGGAAGGGCGTCTCGTCTGGCTATTGGCCCCTCGGCATGGTTGCGTGTTCGGACGAAATCTTCGCCACTGTGAGCACGGCCGGATTCGTCCATGGCTTCACCTACTCCCACTCCGTGGTCGGCGCCGCGGTCGGCCGCGCCGTGCTGCGAAAGCTCCGCGGAGGCGGCCTGGTCGATGCCAGCCGGGAAAAGGGCGAGCAGCTACTGAAGGAGCTGACCTCCGCGCTGGCCGACGATCCCCGCGTGGGGGACGTTCGGGGCCTCGGCCTCATGGTCGGGGTGGAGCTCGTCCAGGACCGGGATACCAAGCAACCATCCCCCCGGGACGCCAACGTCGCGGAGCGAGTGGTTCGGGCCGCCCGGGATCGCGGCCTCATCCTGTACTCCTCCACCGGGTGCGCCGACGGCGTCAATGGCGACCTGGTGATGCTGGGACCGCCCTTCGTCGTCACCGAAGCCGAGCTCGACGAGGCCGTCCAGAAGACCCGGGACGCCATCGCATCGCTCTGACGGGACGGCTCGCGCGCCCTCCGGCTTTCGCCGATTCTGGGCGCGGCGGTAGACTGCGGCCCTCGAACTCTCATGCGTCGGGAGAAGGAGGGCCGCCGTGCTGCGCCACATCTCCGTCACCGTCAACGGGACCCGACACGAAGCCGACGTGGAGCCCCGCCAGCTCTTGGTCTACTTCATCCGGGAGACCCTTCGCCTGACCGGGACCAACGTCGGGTGCGACACGTCAACGTGCGGGGCCTGCACCGTATTGGTCGACGGGCAATCCGTGAAGTCCTGCACCATGCTGGCCGCACAATCGGACGGCCGAGAGATCACCACGATCGAGGGAATGGCCACAGGCGGTGACCTGCACCCGATCCAGCGAGCCTTTCACGAGCACCACGGGCTGCAGTGCGGCTACTGCACGCCCGGCATGATCATGGCCGCGGCCAGCCTCATCGAGGAGAACCCCGACCTGTCGGAGGAATCCGTACGGCTCGGCCTCGAGGGCAACCTGTGCCGCTGCACGGGCTACCAGAACATCGTCAAGGCGATCCTGGCTGCCGCCGAGGAGATGCGCGCCCCGGCCGCCTCGACCCGGTGAGGAGGTGACGGAGATGGCACAGGTCAAGGATCGCTACGTCGGGACGGAGGTTCCTCGGAAGGAGGACCCGGAGCTCATCACGGGGCAGGGCCGCTACACGGACGACATGACGCTCCCCGGCATGCTGTGGATGGGCGTGGTTCGGAGCCCGTTCGCCCACGCCCGCATCAAGAGCGTGGACGTGTCGAAGGCCCTGGAGATAAAGGGCGTGGTCGCCGCATTTTCCGGCAAGGACCTCGCCAAGGACTGGGCCGCCCCGCTGCTCATGGCCTGGGCGGTCACCGAGGACATCAAGAACCCACCTCATTGGCCCCTGGCCCAGGACAAGGCCCGCTACCAGGGAGACGGCGTTGCCGTGGTCCTCGCGGAGTCGCGCGCGGTCGCCGAGGATGCCGTCGAGGCGGTGGAGGTCGACTACGAGCCTCTCGACCCGGTGATCGACATGGAGGTCGCGCTGGGGAAGGACGCCCCGCTGGTCCACGACGAGATCGGCACGAACAAGAGCTACACGTGGACGCTCACCAACGGCGACCCGGACAAGGTGTTCGCGGAGGCGCCGGTGGTCGTGAAACAGCGCTACGTGATCCAGCGCCAGATCGCCAACGCCATCGAGCCCAGGGCCGTCCTCGTCCAGCCATCGCCCGCCGCGGGCGAGTTCACGATGTGGTCCTCCACCCAGATCCCGCACATCGTGAGGGTGGCCATGACGATCGCCACCGGGATCCCGGAGTCGAAGCTCCGGATCATCGCGCCGCAGGTCGGCGGAGGGTTCGGGTCGAAGCTCCAGGTGTACCCGGAGGAGGCCCTCTGCCTGACGCTGGCCAAGAGAACCGGGCGTCCGGTGAAGTGGGTGGAGACGAGGTCGGAGAACTACCTGGCCACCCACCACGGACGGGACCAGATCCAGGAGATGGAGTTCGCCGCGGACAAGGAAGGGAAGATCCGCGGGTACCGGGCCCGGATCCTGGTGAACATGGGCGGCTACCTGATGATCATCACCCCGGGGACGCCGTTGCTCGGGGCGTTCCTCTACTGCGGCCCGTACGGCGGCGAGGCGTACCACGTCGAGTTCAACGGCGTGTTCACCAACACGGTTCCCACGGACGCCTACCGCGGGGCGGGGCGGCCGGAGGCCACGTACGCCGTCGAACGCACCATCGAGGCGCTGGCCCGAAAAGTCGGCAAGGACCCGGTTGAGATCCGGCGGCTCAACTTCCTCCCGGCCTTCACCGAGCCCACGCCCTCTCCGGGTGGGCTGAACCTGGATTCGGGCGACTACGACGCCACGCTGGACAAGGCGCTCCAGCTCGTGGGCTACGACGACCTGCGCAAGGAACAGCAGGTGCGCCGGGAGCAGGACGACGTGAAGCAGCTCGGCATCGGATTCTCCACCTATCTGGAGATGTGCGGGTTGGCTCCGTCCCGAGTCCTGTCCGCCCTTCGGTACGCAGCCGGCGGTTGGGACGCGGCCACGATCCGGCTCCTCCCCACGGGGAAGGTGGTCCTGGTCGTCGGGACGACCCCCCACGGGCAGAGCCACGTGACCACGTTCGCTCAGATCGTGGCCGACGACCTCGGCGTCTCGCCCGACGACATCGAAGTGCTGTACGGCGACACGCAGCTCGCGCCCCTCGGCATGGACACCTATGGGAGCCGCAGCTTGGCGGTGGGCGGCGTGGCCGTGCACCGGGCGGCCCAGAAGGTGGTCGCCAAGATCAAGAAGATCGCCGCGCACGAGCTCGAGGTATCGGAGGAGGACCTGGAGTACGAACGAGGTAGGTTCAGCGTGAAAGGCGCCCCCGACAAGGCCAAAGCCGTCGGCGAGCTGGCGTTCTCCGCCTGGACCGCCCACAACCTCCCGGACGGGCTCGAGCCCGGGATCGAGGAGACGGCCGTCTACGACGCCGAGAACTTCGTGTTCCCGTACGGGGCGCACATCTGCGTGGTCGAAGTGGACACGGAGACCGGCAAGGTGGACGTCTTGAAGTACGTCGCGGTCGACGACGTCGGAACCATCATCAATCCGCAGATCGTCGACGGGCAGGTGATGGGTGGCGTCATCCAGGGCATCGCCGAGGCGATCTTCGAGGAGGCCATCTACGACGAGAACGGCCAGCTCCTGACCTCGACCATGACGAACTACGAGGTCCCGGCCGCGCCCGACGTCCCCGAGGTGATCATCGGCCGCAGCGAAACGCCCTCCACGACGAACGAGCTGGGGGTCAAGGGGGTCGGCGAGACGGGCACCATCGCCTCGCCACCGGCCGTGGTGAACGCGGTCATCGACGCGCTCTCCCATCTCGGCGTGACCGACATCGGACGCCCCATGTCGCCGGAGCGCGTCTGGCGAACGATCAGAGAAGCGAAGGGTGGAGCGAAGGGGGGCGGCAAGCGATGATCCCGGCAGCGTTCGACTACGAGCGGGCCGAATCGGTCGAGCAGGCGGTCGACCTCCTGGGCAAGCACGAGGACGCCAAGCTGTTGGCCGGAGGCCATTCGCTGCTGCCGCTCATGCGGCTGCGCCTGGCCAGGCCGTCGTTCATCGTCGACATCGACCGGGTCGCCGGCCTCGAGTACGTCAAGGAAACCGGGGCCGGGCTGGAGATCGGGGCGCTCTCCCGCATGGCCGTCCTGGCCCGGGACGAGACGTTGTGGAAGCACTGCCCGCTGCTGGCGCACGTGTGCGGCCAGGTCGGTGACCCGCAGGTTCGGCATCGGGCCACCATCGGGGGCTCCGTGGCGCACGGCGACCCCGCGTCCGATCCGCCCACGGCCTTGTTGACCCTCGACGCCGAGTTCGTGATCCGAGGACCGTCGGGCGAGCGAACCGTCCCCGCCTCGACCTTCTTCAAGAGCGTGTTCGAGACCGACCTCGGACAGCAGGAGGTCCTCACGGCGATCCGCGTGCCGAAACTCGCCGCCGGCACCGGCTGGAGCTATCAGAAGTTCCATCGCCGGGCCATCGACTGGGCCATCGTGGGGGTCGCCGCATTGGTGGAACGAAGCAATGGGCACGTCGGACGGGCTGCGGTCGGACTGACCAACATGGGCTCGACCCCCCTCCGGTCGGGACCGGTGGAAGCAGCGATGGCGGGGGGGGAGGCATCCTCCGTTTCCTTGCGAGCGGCGGCTGAGCACGCCCCTGAGGGCGCCTCCCCGGTGAGCGACACGAACGCCAGTTCCGAATACCGCCTTGAGCTCTCAAAAGTGCTGGTCAGGAGGGCTTTGGAGGAGGCTCTGGCCCGCTAGCCCCTAAGCCGCGGGCGCCTAGCTGCCGACCCTTTAAGGCGAAGGAACCTTCGACCGAAAAGGACGGCAGATGGCTACGACGCCCATAGCGTCCCTGGTGGCGTGCTCGTGGTGCGGCCTTCTCGCCGAGCGCGGGCCGA